>NZ_QPQX01000016.1:0-61473 GCF_005234805.1 Enterococcus sp. ARL09-542 | reverse complement strand
TGCTAAGCCAACTGATTGAGAATTAGAAACAATCTGCAGTAGGGAAGAATCATTTACACAAAATTATTGACGCTCCCTCACCTCCTATAGGTTTCATTTTAACGTGCAGTTTTTATGAGCAGATCTGTTATTACTGTACAAAAAAAGCCAAACACTTGAATGTTTGGCTTCTTCTTTATCGTTAAACGATCTTATTCGTCTAATGGTAGTTCTTCTTGCGCATCTTCTGTTTCAATGACCGTTTCTCCGGTACCAATGCCGTACGCATCGCGAACACGAGCAGAAACTTCCATCATCATTTCTTGATGTTCACGCATATAGTTTTTCGCGTTTTCCCGCCCCTGACCAATGCGATCTCCTTTATAAGCATACCAAGCACCGCTCTTATCAACAATGTCTTGCTCTACTGCCATATCAAGCAACTCTCCCTCTTGAGAGATTCCTTGTCCATACATCATGTCTACTTCAGCAACTTTAAAAGGTGGCGCTACTTTATTTTTGACAACTTTGATTTTTGTCCGGTTTCCGATAATGTCTGTTCCGGATTTTAATTGTTCTGCACGTCGTACCTCTAATCGAATCGTCGAATAGAATTTAAGCGCACGTCCACCAGGAGTTGTTTCAGGATTACCGAACATGATCCCAACTTTTTCACGAATTTGATTGATAAAAATCGCAATTGTTTTGGTCTTATTGATTGATCCAGATAATTTACGCAATGCTTGAGACATCAACCGGGCTTGAAGACCAACGTGGGTATCACCCATCTCACCATCGATCTCAGCTCTTGGTACCAAAGCGGCAACCGAGTCGATAACAACAATATCGACAGCTCCACTTGATACTAAAGCATCAGCGATCTCAAGACCTTGCTCACCTGTATCGGGCTGAGATAGCAGCAAATCATCGATATTTACACCCAATTTTTGTGCATATTGAGGATCTAATGCATGTTCTGCATCAATAAAGGCTGCTGTTCCGCCACCTTTTTGAACTTCAGCGATTGCGTGTAAAGCAACTGTGGTTTTACCAGAACTTTCTGGTCCATATACTTCAACAATACGTCCACGTGGATAACCACCCACACCTAAAGCAACATCCAAAGCCAATGAACCACTTGGAATCGTCAAAATTTGTTGATCGACTTTCTCACCAAGTTTCATAATGGCACCCTTACCATAGTTCTTTTCAATCTTTTTCAGTGCAGCATCTAAAGCTGCTTTACGATCATCTGCCAAACGGATAATCCCCCTTATTTTCTTCACTTTCGTGTGTCAATTACTATGTTAATAATAGTCCTTCTTTTAAAAAAATGCAAGAAAAAACGAACAAACATTCGCATCATCTTAACAATTCCTTACGTAATAGATCTAATCCTGCCATTACTGCACTATGACGAACGTATGCACGATCTCTGGAAAAATGATAGCACTTGCTTTTCACACCTTCATTGGTTGCTAAAGCAATCCAGACCGTTCCTGGGCGTTGATTCTCAAGCTCATCTGGTCCAGCTACCCCGGTAAAAGAAAGGGCGTAATCCGCTTTTTCTTTGGCTTGGGCAGCAAGCGCCATCGCTTCTGCACATTCCTTGCTGACAGTTCCATAAGCTGTTAGCAAGTCTTCATTGATTCCTAGCATCTTACTTTTTGTCTCTTTAGCATAAGTCACATAACCACCAGAAAATACACGGGACACGCCTGAGATGTCTCCCAGCGTCGCTTGAAAGAGTCCCGCTGTCAAACTCTCCGCAGCCGTCACGGTTTTTTTCTTTTCTTTCAACATATCAACGACTACTTCAGCTAATGAAGTATGCTCTCCATATCCATAAAAATATTCGCCCACTCTTGCTTGGATTTGTTGTTCTAATTCATCTAGTTTGGCTTGTCCTGCCGATTCATCCGTAGTTTTCACCGTCAAACGCAAGGTTACTTCATTGGGTTTAGCATACGGTGCGACCGTTGGGTTCTTCTGAGAATCAATTAGATCGGCAAGTTCAGTTACTAGTGCGGATTCTCCAATTCCATAAAATCGCAATACTCGAGAAATCAACTGTTCTTCTGATGAAAACTCTGTCTGCAAAATTGGACGGGCTTGTTGGATAAACATAGGTTTCAGTTCACTTGGTGGTCCAGGCAACAGGAGATATGCCGCTGTAGCTGTTCGGTAGAAGATACCGATTGCTAATCCAGTTGCATTAGGTAACGCTGTACCATCTTTGAATACCAACGTCTGCCTCAAATTATTTTCTGTCATAAAACGCTGACCATTTTTGAAAAAGGTCAGCATTTGCTCATACCCTGCTTCGTCACGAACGAGCTCTTGACCGACATGCTGTGCAACGATTTGTTTGGTTAAATCATCTTCTGTAGGTCCGAGACCACCGCAAAATACGATCAAGTCACTGCGATTCTCGGCAAGTGTTACTAGCTCTTCCAAACGCTTTGGATTGTCCCCTACAACACTATGATAGTAAACTTCGATTCCTAAACTAGCTAATTCTTCTGATAAGAAAGTTGCATTGGTATTCACCACCTGTCCCAAAAGCAATTCGGTCCCTACTGCAATAATCTCTGCCTTCATTTCATTACTCCTTCATTATCAACTACGTTGTAATTGATTTTTTTTACAAAAAAAGTTCAGAATTCCTCTGAACTTTTAGAAATTACATTGAACCTTTAAAAACACTGGCATTTTTAATGAAATAATCGATTCCAGAATAAATTGTAAAGATCAAACATACATACAACATGATTTGATCCAATGGAATGCCTATGAGTGAAAAAGGAAGATTGTTAATAAATAAGAAAATAATGGCAACCATTTGTGTTGCTGTTTTGATTTTACCAGGCCAAGCAGCAGCAAGAACTTCACCATGATGCTCTACTAACAAGAGCCTTAAACCGGTGACTGCTAACTCTCGACAAATGATGATAGAGACTACCCAAGCTGGAGCCTTATCCAATTCGACTAACATAATAAATGCAGTCATTACCAGCATTTTGTCCGCTAAGGGATCGGCAAATTTCCCAAAATTGGTAACCAATCCTCTGGAACGAGCAATTTTACCATCCAGCCAATCCGTAATGCTTGCAACAGCAAATAGAATGGCTGCTATCAGATGTGTTGTGAGTAAATCGACGCCTCCAACGTCCAATGTTCCTAAATCGATTGGCAACGCCAAAACTAAAATAAATATAGGAATCATTATGATGCGTAATACAGTTAATTGATTAGGTAAATTCAAAAAATTTGCTCCTCTCTGACAAATATTGTACGAAAAAAACGGAAATCATGCTACTACAGCACTTGCCATAGGAACAATGTTATCTTTCTAACTAATTAATCGTTCTTCTGATCAGTTTGTTTCTTGATACTCAATCGCTAAATGCACATTTTTTTGGAGCAATTTATACTGAGGATCATCGAAATCAATTTTTTGCCCGTTTGCCGCAATCTGGATATTTTGACTTGCACCAAGTACAATGGTTGCATTGGTTGCATTTTCTGGCAATGTCGTCGATTGGACTTCGCCCGCTTGTAAAGTATATTGGTAGACATACGCATTGTCTACAAGAATGCCTACCCAACACGAGGCATCTAATCCAGTTAACTCTAATTTAATTGGATTCGTCGCATCTTTAATTGAAATGCTGATATCTGATTGGGAAGATTCCCCTTTGGTCATAGTCATTTCTTTCTCACTAGATTCTGTGCTGCTAGAAGATTGAGTCTCTGACTCGCTCGTTTCTTTGCTTGCTGTCGATTCCACCGTGCTTGAGGTTGATGTATAGGCTGAATTCTCAACCACCGGTGCCGAACTACCTTGAATCATAGGGGTTGAATGTCTGTCTTGCCAAGCCATATACCCAACAATACAGATAATAGTGACTGCTACTAATCCTAATAAAATCATTGGTAAGTAGCGGGATAAAAACGTTCCGCCTTTTTCCTCTACATGCAAAGCTTTTCTCGATCCGCTTACGGTCTCAGGTTGAGGTCTTTTAGGCAGTGGTTCTGCCAATGTATCTTTTCCATCAAATACAGAAACTAACTTATCTCCGTCCTCACCTACAGCGGCGGCATATTGACGAATAAATGCACGAACATAAAAAGTTCCTGGTAATTGTTCAAAACGATCGGCTTCGATTGCCTCCAAATACCTTTTTTGAACTTTTGTCATTTGCTGTAATTCATCTAATGAAATATGTTTATCTAAACGGGCTTGCCGTAATTTTGCTCCAATCGTAGTTTCGTTGGCCACTCGATCATCTACTCCAGTCTTTACTATTCATTTTATGGAAGGCAAACACTTGGATCGGAAATCCACTTCGTTTCTCCTTGTCATCCTTGGATTGCTTAATTGATAGGTTGTTTATTAAATATAACATTTTTACTCTTGATTTTTCATCATAAATGAAAATTGTTCAATCAGTATCATTTAAAGAATACCATAAAAAAAATTGACTGAGGATAACATTCAGACAAGTCGCAAACAAAATTTAATACTTTTTGATCTCATTACTCATTCTTCTACAAAAACAAGAGCCATCTATCAGAAAATGCATAGACGGCATCTTACACAATGACGATTAATCAGTTAGTTTTAGTTGGTAGCAAGTAAAACCGACTGAATGCTTTTTGATCAATGAATACTTTAGCAGCAGATCGAACATCATTGAGCGTGATTGAACGTATAACATCTGGCAAATCAAAGAGTGTTGTTTCGCCAAATAAGCTTTGTGTAAATTGATTAGCAATAAATTCTAATGAATTGAGAGATTGAAAATATTTACCCAGCATTTTTTTCTTAAGTAACTCAAGATTCTTCTCGTTCATTTCAGGATCATTTTCATAATTCAATAAAATTTCTTCAACCGCTTGAAGCATCTCTTCAGGGTATTCTGCATCTCCAGAAAAATCAGCAAAGTAAAAACTTCGATCCAAACTTACTTCGAAACCAAACGTATCATCAATAATTCCTTGATCATACAACCTTAAGTAATTAGCTGAAGTATTACCTAAAAGTAATTGGAACAATAAATTCAAAGATTGTTTATATCGTAGCAACTCCCGACCTTCCGTCGGACGTTTCTCCATATTCCCTTTGATACCCAAAACACCTTTTGGTCGCGTAACGGGCATCCTCATAATACTTTCTGGAATAATTTCTTGAACGGTTTCTTCCGGAAATTGACGCTTAATTTCTTTTGCTGCAGAAAAAGTTTTTGCTGCCTGGTTTTCTCTGATCCAGTTCATTGTCTCTTCTGGATCGATGTTTCCAACTATGAACAAAGTCATATTGCTTGGGTGGTAGAATGTATGGTAGCACAGATAAAGATCTTCTGCTGTGATGGCTGCTATACTTTCAACAGTCCCAGCAATATCAATGTGAAGCGGATGCTTTGGATATAGATTCTTAATGACACCAAAAAATTGTTGCCAGTTAGGATCATCATCATACATCTGAATTTCTTGCCCAATGATCCTTTTCTCTTTCTCAACCGTTTCTTTCGTAAAATAAGGCATCTGTACAAAATCTAAAAGGGTTTCTAAATTTTTTCGAATTTGATTGGTAGCCGAAAAAAGATAACTCGTTTTTGTGAAGCTAGTAAATGCATTGGCTGATGCTCCATGTTGCCCAAATTTTTGAAAGACATCACCGTCTTCTTTTTCAAAAAGTTTATGCTCTAAGAAATGGGCAATACCATCTGGTACAGTATGCATCGTTTCATTCGCATAACCAAAATGATTATCGATAGAACCATAATCTGTACTAAAAAGACCGTATGTTTTATGAAACCCTTCTTTAGGTAATAAATAAACTGTTAATCCATTGGGTAATATCTCTTTATACAAGACTTCATTTATTTGATTATAATGTTTTTTATTCATGATCAAGCTCCTTATCTAAAAAGAATACGGCTTGAAGTTCGATCTTTTGAGCAATTTTTTGAACATCTGTGACCGATACCTCTTCCAAACGCTGTATAAATTGCTCTTCACTCATTTTAGTATTCGGTACCCACTGATTAAGATATTCTGTTTCAATCAAAGACTGTGGACTATCCAACGATAACAAAAACTGATTTTTAAGCATAGCTTTTGTCTGTGCCAATTCAGCCTCTGTAATTTCTCCTCTTTGTAAACTTTGAAGTTGTTGTTCAATCAAAGTAAAGACTTGATCCCGGTTACTGCCATCAATTCCTGTTTGAACAGATAAATAACCTCGAAATGTATCCACATTACTTGATGCATAGTAAGCTAAGCTCTCTTTTTCTCTAACATTCATAAATAGTTTTGAATGAGGAAATCCGCCAAATAATCCATTAAAAACCATGAGAGAGAAACGTTCCGGTTGATTATAATAAACACCCGTACGATAACCTAAGTTCAGTTTTGCCTGAGTCACAGGCTCTCTGACGATTTTCTCGCGGATAATATTTTCCAAATCTTGACGATAAAAAACAGAAAGATCTTTTTCAGGACGATTTTCAAAGGGGAGATCCTTCATAACTTCAATTACTTGATCTTCTTCGACATCCCCAATCACAAAAATATCTACAGCATCTTCTTTAATCATAGAACTATATGTTTCTGTTAGTTCTTTTGCCGTCACATCTTCCAAATCTTCAGGACGACCAAAACTTGGAAATTTTTGATTGTCACTTTTTGAAAAAAATAATTCTTGTAAGCTTAATGAAGCAAACGCCTGTTTATCCTCAGCAATACTTCTCATATAAGCAATCAAATTGCTTTTTTCGATCGTAAAATTTTTTGATTCAAATTCATCTTGAACAATATTTGGGAAAAAAAGCACTTCTTTCAAAAAAGAAACAGCTTGGGTAAATAGTTCTTCATCAGCAACATATTTTCCGTTGACGAACGACATCGCTGCATTGACTTGATGAAGATCCCCTTTTTTATTAACATTCATGCCAAAGCTTGCTCCATAAAATTCTGCCAGTTGCGTACTAAAGGCTGTTTGAGTGGGATAACGCAAACTAGTTGTCTCTAATAAACTCGTCAATAATGTGCGTTTCGCAGCCGTTTCAGCCGCTAATTGCGAAGTAAATCGAATAAAAACACGGATTGTTTTATATTTTTTAGTCGGCAAAACCGTGAGTCGAACATTTTTTTTTAGTTCAATTGCCATAATGCACCTCTTATCCTCTCAAAAATCATCTCTTCAATTATAGCATAATGCAGAATTTTTCCAGAAAAATTACTCATTTTACGGGCGTATATTTTTATAAATCATCGTTTATTCGTTATACTAAGAATAAATTTAAAGGAGGTTTGTTTATGATCAAGGAATTTAAAGAATTTATTTTGCGCGGAAATGTGATTGACTTAGCTGTTGGGGTTGTCATCGGGAGTGCCTTCACAGCGATTGTCACCAGTTTGGTAGAAGGTCTTTTAACACCATTAGTTTCGCTGGTATTTTCATTTTTCGGCAGCGAAGATGCATTTTCAGGGCTTGTTTGGGAGCCTAAAAAAAATGTCGTCTTTAATTTCGGTCAAGTGATTACTGCAATTATTACATTCTTGATTACTGCTTTTGTTCTATTCTTAATCGTTAAAGCTGTGAATAAATTGCGCAATCTTCATCAAAAACCAGTTGAAGAAGAAGAACCAGAAGTTACTGCCGAAGACTATCTTCAAGAAATTCGTGACTTATTGAAAGTACAAACAGAATCCCGTACCAATATCACAACTAATGATATAAACCGTGATCCTTTTAACTAGATAGTTTTTTAGAATGATTCGAACAATAATGGATAGCTCTTGAAATCAGAAAAGCTCTGGCAAATACATGTCAGAGCAGAGAGTTATTCATGATTTGTTCATCTTTTTTTTTATAAGTAATGACTGCTTTTATTTCTCTTTTCTCATAACCACATGTAAAATTCCATCTTCATCAAAAGGATCGGAAACAGTGACAAAATTATATTTCCCGTAAAATTTCTGCAAATGCGCTTGAGCTTCGATTTCAATCGGAGCATTTGGATAGAAACGATTTAGTTGTTTGATGATTTCTTGTAGCAATTGATCCCCATGCCCTTGTCCACGGAACAGAGGATTTACTAAAACTCGACCAAAATGAACCGTACCTTCGATAAAATATATCCTTGCATAAGAAACAAGTTGTTGCTGTTCATCAAAAATACAAAGATGTTTAGCAATCAAATCAATTGCATCTACTTCTTGATAGGGACAATTTTGTTCTACGACAAACACTTGAGTACGTAAAGCAGCGATTTGGTGAAATTCTAATCCGGTCATCTCATGCAACTCTTTTATCATAACAATCATTCTACTATCTCCTAACTAATCAATAATAAAAAATACAAAAAAAGAGCTAACATTTTGTCAGCCCTTTTCTGATCAAACAGCTTTTGTTAAAAATTCAATCTCAACCGTTCGAGTAAGAATATCCGAATAACTATAGGAAACACGTTCGAACGAATTTTCGTTTGGATCTAAATCCACGACAAACACAGAAGGGTATGTTTCTGTCAAAACACCACGGCGTTCCGTTTGACGTTTACGCCCAGTTTGAGCAACTAGCATGATTTCACTGCCTATACGACCTTCTAAATCTTTTTTGATTGTTGCTAAAGTTGTTGGCATCGCATTCACCTCAAGCAACAGTATACTATAATTTACAGAAAATTTCAAGTTTACCATAAAATAATTATTCTTTCAATAAGATTTTCTCTAAGGGTTCATAAGAAGCGCTCTCAATTTCTTTTTACCGCGGTTGTAAGCGCTTTTAATTTGTTGCAGTGGAAGTTCTGTTTGTTCTGCGATTTGTTCAAGTTCTAATCCTTTCAAGTAATTCATTATAACGATTTGCTCTAACTTCGAAAATGGCGAATCGTATTTATTCATAGTTTCTTGAAGCATTAAATACTTCTCCGCTTTTTCAGTTTGTTCATTTTGATCGGAGAGAAAATTTGGTCCTTCATGAGAAATTTTTTCTTCAAGAGAAGAAGAATTTAATTGTGCTTTTCTTTTTTGTGCTTGTTGCAACCGTAATAAACTGCAGACGCGATTTTCAAACGAGCGTTTGAACAAAACTCCTAGTGTTGTTCCACGGTTTTCATCATAAGCCTGCAGACATTTGTTAAAAACAATACGGCCTTCTTGCATCCAATCATCTAAATCATAATCTTTGAGATAATATTTTTTGTACATAATCTCGACGATAGGGCGATACTTGAAAAACATTGCTTCAAATTCTTCTGAACTCCTACTGATTGATTCGTTTGATTTCATTTTGTTACGCTCCTTTTATGCTTAATTTTTGGTACAAAAAGAGCGTAACATATTCTTGTTCATTAGTTTCTCATTTAACGAACCAACTTTGTCCCTAACTCAAATCATGCAGTTTTTTTTCTAATTCAGCTAATTGTTCAGGCGTCCAAGGAGAGTTTCTGCGAAAATTTTCAAATTTGATGTCTGTTTGATGCTGATGGATTGCTTCTTCTGTTTTTTCAATACTTTTATAAAGCTCTCGAGCAGAAGTTCGCAACGCACCTTGAGAAAACACAACCCATTGTTCTGCTAAGTCACTCGTTGCAACTGTTACTTGAGTCAAACGGTCATTCAATTCTCCAGCGATGCGTTCGATATAGCTGTCAGCAGTTTCACCTTCTTCAGTAAAGATGACTTGTAACTGATATTTACTATAGCTTTGAGTAACACCGGGAACCAATTGCGCATCAAATACAACAATAATCTTTAATCCTTCGTATTTTGAATAATTGGATAATCGATGCAATAACGCCTCTCTTGCATCTTCTAAACGATCTTGGTTTTTTAATAAGACTAATTCAGGCCAAGCACCAATCATATTATAGCCATCGACGATTAGCAGGGGCGTTTTCATTGCGGCGCCCCATTTCGACTAGTAAAAGCTTGATACATTAATAACCCAGCTGCCACACTAGCATTCAAACTTTGTACATGACCAGTCATCGGAATAGTCAACATCTCATCAACATCTTTTTTCAATCCTTCACTCATTCCTCGACCTTCATTGCCGATAATCAATCCCGCTGCCCCTTGAGCATTCCACAAACGGTAATCAGTTCCTTTCATATCCGTTCCAAAAATCCAAAAACCAGCTTGTTTTAGTTGTTGAATCGCTTGGCTTAAATTGGTGACACGAGCAATCGGAATATGTTCTACAGCACCAGTAGAAGTCTTCACGACTACAGGAGTGATTCCTACTGCACGGTGTTTCGGAATAATGATTCCGTCTACCCCACTAGCATCCGCTGTTCTCAGGATTGAACCAAAATTATGTGGATCCTCTAAATTGTCTAAAATCAAATAGAATGACTGCTCTTTTGTTTGTGCCAATAATTCATCCAGTGATAGGTATTCATAAGGGGTGATCGCTAAAATCACACTTTGATGGACGCCTTGATTGCTCATTTGATCGAGCTTTTGTTTTGGCACCCACTTGACTGGGACAGACTGTGCGCGAGCAGCTTCTTTTAACCCATCGATTTTTTCCCCTCTGGCATCCTCTGCCATAAATAATTTATTCCCGCGTCCTTCTTTCAACGCTTCAATTACCGCATGATAACCGAATACAAAATTCTCATCTATCAATTCAGTTGTTTCTTCACGAAAATTCTTTCTAGTGTGCTGTTTATTTTTTACCGTGTTTTGACGCGACGGTTTTCTTTGTTTCTTTTCCCTCATCTTCTTCCCCTACTTTCTTGATACACCAAGCTACGAGCGTGTCTAAACGATCCTGTTGCTTTGTTAAGTGTAGATACCCAATTAAGGATTCAAAGCCTGTAGCAATGCGATAGGTGGTTACATCAGCATTTTTTGCACTGGTATGGCTTTTACTATTTCGTCCACGACGGTAAAAATCATATTCTTCTTCAGTCATTATTTCTTCATCAAGCATCTTTTGGATCAATGCCGCCTGAGCTTTTGCTGATACATAGTGTGTCGCCATATGATGAAGCTGATTAGGTCTTGTTTGTCCTTGTTCAATCAAATAGTCCCGAATGTATACTTCATAGACCGCGTCCCCAATATAGGCTAACGCTAGTCCGTTCAACTGTTTGTAATCTCTCATGCGTCTCTTCTCCACCGGGTACCTTGCGCTGTGTCTTCCAAGATAATCCCTTTTTCTTTTAGCACATCCCGGATTTCATCGCTTCGGGCAAAATCTCTTGCTTGTCTTGCTTGGATACGTTCTTCGATTAGTTGTTCGATCTCTTCATCTAAAAGTTCCTCACCCACAAAGTAAATCCCAAAGATGGCTAGCCATTCCTTGAATTTTTCAACTGCAGCAGTCAATAATTCTATATCGATTGAAGCACTTTCACTGTAAGTGTTCAACCATTTTGCAAGTTCATATACTACTGTGATACCATTTGCTGCATTAAAATCGTCATCCATTTCTTGTACAAAACGCTGTTCAAATTCTGCTAAGATGGCATGGTCGGTTCCTTCTGGGAATCCTTCTTTACTATTTTGCAAACGAAATTGTGCATTTTCTAAGGCTGTTCTCAATTTTTGCAGATTTGTTTCTGCCTCTTTCAATGTCGTTTCACTGTATTTGATTGGACGCCGATATTGGGTAGTAGCCAAAAAGAAGCGCAAAACTTGAGGATCAATTTTTTGAACCATTTCATGGACAGTAACGAAATTGCCCAAAGATTTACTCATTTTTTCTTCTTCTTCACCAATCGTGACATAACCATTGTGCATCCAATAATTAGCAAACGTCTTACCCGTTTTCGCTTCACTCTGTGCAATTTCATTTTCATGATGAGGGAAAGTCAGGTCCTGTCCACCTCCATGAATATCTATTGTTTCTCCTAAATGTTTGGTTGCCATAACGGAGCACTCGATGTGCCAACCGGGACGTCCTAGTCCCCATGGTGAATCCCAAGCGATTTCGTTTTCCTTAGCCGCTTTCCACAAAGCAAAATCTAACGGATCTTCTTTGATCTTTTGTTCTTCACCCGTTCGTTGACTGGCCCCAACTTCTAATTCATCAATTGATTGATCACTTAACTGACCATAGTGCTTGAATTTACGTGTACGGTAATACACATCATTATTTGCCATATAGGCGTATCCTTTATCTACTAATACTTGAATAAACGCAATAATGTCTTCGATGTGATCCATTACTCGCGGATTTAATGTAGCTGGTTGAACATTTAAAGCCGCAGTATCTTTATTGAATGCTTCGATAAAACGATCTGCTATTTCTGGAGCAGAAGTTTTCAATTCTTTGGCGGTCCGAATAATTTTGTCGTCAACATCGGTGAAGTTCATTACGTAATCGACTTCATACCCTCTATATTCTAAGTATCTGCGAATCGTGTCAAAAGATACTACACTACGTCCGTTGCCGACGTGGATATAATTGTAAACTGTTGGCCCGCAAACATACATTTTCACCCTACCTTGTTCGAGAGGTTGGAAAACTTCTTTTTTACGTGTTAACGTATTATAAATTTTGATCATCTTGGCTAACCTTCTTTCCTTTGATTCTTACGACTTTGGCTGGTATTCCTACAGCAGTCGCTTCATTTGGGATATCACTAAGAACCACTGCACTAGCACCGATTCTGGCGCTTTCCCCTATTGTGACAGGGCCAAGAATTTGTGCATGAGCTGAAATGAATGCCCCTTTTTTTATGGTCGGGTGGCGTTTCCCTTTTTCTTTACCTGTCCCGCCTAGTGTTACACCGTGAAATAATACGACGTCATCTTCAATAATAGCTGTTTCTCCAATTACAACACCCATCCCGTGATCGATAAAAACCCCTTCGCCAATCTGAGCACCAGGATGAATCTCGATGCCTGTCAGAAAACGCCAAAACTGGGATGTGAGTCTAGCTAGAAGAAAGAGTTTTTTTTGAAATAAAAAATGCGACCAGCGATGCCAAAACAATGCGTGAAAGCCCGGATAAGACAATACGATTTCCAGCGTTGATCGAGCTGAAGGGTCATTTTTTTTCGCTGCTGCAATTGCTTTTTGGGTCCAAGTCATCTTCTCACCTGCTTCCCCTATTGATTACTTACATACAAAAAAGCATCTTTCAAATAAGTTTCCTTATTCAAAAGACGCTCAACCACGTGGTTCCACTTTTGTTCACAGAATTTTCTGCCTTGGTGCAGGTAACGTCTGCTGCCGTTTTTGACTTGCGCCAAAACCACTCCTAGGTGCATTTCCTTACTTTTTTTAATCACTCTCACCACCCGTGATCTCTCTTCAAAAAAAAGGTAAGTACTTCGTCTATTCTTCGTGTTTATAATACATTATTTAAATGATCAAGTGCTTTTTCTTTTCCTAGTAATTCTACTGTATCCGGTAATTCTGGTCCGTGCGTTTGTCCTGAGACAGCAACACGAATTGGCATAAACAAGTTTTTGCCTTTGATTCCTGTTTCTTTTTGGATCTCTTTGATTGCAGCTTTTACTGTTGGTGCGTCAACTGTAGTCATTGCAGTCAATTTTTCTTTAAAGGCATTGAGTACAGTTGGAACAGTTTCACCCGCCAAGACTTCTTGCGCAGCAGCATCCAATTCAGGATGTTCATTAAAGAATAACTCAGAAACTTCCACAATTTGTGCAGCATAACTCATTTGTGGTTGATATAGTGAGACGATTTTTTTCAGCCATTCTCTTTTTTCTACGGAAGGCTCTTCTTCAATTCGACCTGCTTTGATTAAATATGGCAAACACATTTCTGTCAACTGATCCAGGTCCATTTGACGCATATAGTGGTTGTTGACCCACTCCAATTTTTTGGCATCAAAAGCCGCTGGTGATTTGCTCAAGCGTTCTGGATCAAACATTTGGATCAATTCAGATTGAGAAAATAACTCATCTTCTCCTACTGGGGACCAACCCAACAATGCGATAAAATTGAACATTGCTTCTGGTAAGTATCCTAATTCACGATACTGCTCAATAAATTGTAAAATTGATTCATCGCGTTTACTTAGCTTTTTACCAGTTTCGCTGTTGATGATCAGTGTCATGTGTCCAAATTGTGGCGCTTGCCAACCAAATGCTTCATAGATCATCAATTGTTTTGGTGTATTAGCAATATGGTCATCGCCCCGCAATACATGTGTGATTTTCATATGATGATCATCAACTGCCACTGCAAAGTTATATGTTGGCATCCCATCGCGCTTTTGAATGACAAAATCGCCGCCTACATTATCTGACTCAAAAACGATCTCACCTTTTACCATATCATGAAACTTATACTCTGTATTTCTAGGAACTCGGAAACGAATAACTGGTTGGATACCTTGTGCTTCTTTTTCCGCTTGCTCCTCTGGTGTTAGATTAGCGCATTTTCCGCCATAATGAGGCATTTCGCCACGTTCGCGTTGTTCTTCACGCTCTGCTTCTAGCTCTTCTTCTGTACAATAACACTTATAGGCACGATTGCTTGCTAGCAACTGATCAATCAATGGTTGGTACAACTCACCGCGTTCTGATTGGCGGTACGGTCCGTACTCTCCAGGGTTTGCAGGGGATTCATCCCAATCAATACCCAACCAAGCGAGATTCTCTAGCTGGCTCTTCTCACCATCTTCAATGTTTCTTTTTTGATCCGTATCCTCAATACGGATAATAAATTCGCCATCGTTATGACGTGCAAATAAATAGTTAAACAATGCTGTTCGGGCATTTCCGATGTGTAGATGTCCAGTTGGACTTGGAGCATAACGTACTCGCACTTTAGTCATCTTTTTCCTCTTCCTTCATCTGATTTGCAAACAATCCTTTGCTGTTCGGTTTTTACCTTCTAGCTTATAGGGAAAATCTCCGATAATAAAATAGTTCGCTCAGCTAGAATTGTACAATCATTAAGCAAAATAGTAAAGGCAACCGGCGTAAAATCCGCCAATTGCCATTGATTATTGCTAATTTTTTGTGTCATCCTGATTATCGATTCCACGACTTGAATGAGCCGGTTTAGCAAATATCATTCGTCCCGCAGCTGTCTGCAGTGCGCTCGTAACAACTACTTGGATATGTTCATTCATGTAATGCTGTCCATCTTCAACAACAACCATCGTTCCGTCATCCAAATAAGCGACACCTTGTTGTCTTTCCGTTCCAGCTTTTACAACAAGTACATTCATTGTTTCTCCAGGAATCACTACTGGTTTAACTGCATTCGCAAGAGCGTTGATATTTAACACAGGAACATTTTGAAATTCTGAAACTTTGTTTAAATTATAGTCATTTGTAACCACAATACCATCAAGGATCTTTGCTAATTTGATCAATTTGCTGTCGACCTCAGAAATATCATCGAAGTCACCCTCATACATTTCAACAGCGATACCTTCTTCTTTTTGCAAAGCATTCAAAATATCTAATCCACGTCGACCTCGTACACGTTTCAAGCTGTCTCCTGAATCTGCAATATATTGTAATTCATATAAAACAAAATTGGGAATTAATAGGACCCCTTCAAGAAAACCTGTCTTAGCAATGTCGTAGATACGTCCATCGATGATAACACTCGTATCGAGAATTTTATACTTATGAAAATGATCAGCTATTTTACGATCAAGCATCTGTTGTTCTTCAACAGGTTCTGTTTTCTTGCTTTTAGAAGAAAAGATTTTTTTCCATTCTTCGATTCGAGTCGTGCCAATTTGAAAGCCAAGATATCCCAACAACGCCATTACTAAAATAGGCGCGATTCCGTTAATAAAAGGAATATCCCAATTATAAAAAGGAATCGATACAATGACCCCGATCATTAAACCAATAATTGATCCGATTGCTCCAAATAATAAATAAGTTAGACTCAATTCACTCAATTTTTCTTCAATTTTACGAATTCCAGCTGCAATATATTTCGCTAATAGCAAAGATAATAAAAAGAAAATAAGGGCTCCAAGCAAGCTATTAGTGATATTATTGTTCAGCCATTCATTTTTTGATTGACCAATGGTTTGCCATGCAACAGGCATTAATGAGATACCTAAACTTGCTCCAGCAAGAACCATTAGCGCAGTAATGACTCGTTTCTGCATACACGTTCCTCCAAACTAATTTAGTACGAAGCTGAGACTCATAAACGAAAAAATCTTTTTTAGAAAGAGCTGGACAAAGATAGCACCTTCTGATGCAAATAGTTCTCAATAAACAGTCTTCATTCATTCTTGTTCTGATAATTTCGTTATTTTCGTCTCATCTTCGAATTTATTCTTTTTTTTTTAACTAACACCTTATCAGAATTAACGAAAAACTTTTCGTAGGGTTTCCGATAAAGTTGACACGCCTTCTACTTCGATACCTTTGGGCGGTTGCCACCCAGTAAGATTATTTTTAGGTAAATATACTTTAGTAAATCCTAATTTTTGCACTTCTTTTACCCGTTGTTCGATCGCATTGACGCGTCGAATCTCACCAGTCAACCCAATTTCACCGATAAAACATTCCGTAGGACTCGTACCTTTTTCCTTATAACTTGAGGCTATGCTGACTGCAATTGCTAAATCGATTGCAGGTTCATTTAATTTTACACCACCAGCTGCTTTTAAATAAGCATCTTGATTCTGTAGAAGCAACCCAGCCCGTTTTTCAAGGACCGCCATGATTAATGAAACACGATTAAAATCCAATCCGGTAGTCGTTCGTTTAGCGTTACCAAACATAGTTGGTGTCACCAAAGCTTGGATCTCTACTAAAATCGGTCGACTGCCTTCCATTGCAACAACGATGGCAGAACCCGTAGCGCCTTCTAATCGCTCCTCAAGAAAGACTTGAGAGGGGTTGGCTACTTCTTTCAATCCGCCTGCTTCCATTTCAAAAATCCCAATCTCATTTGTCGAACCAAATCGATTTTTGACGGCACGCAAAATACGGAAGCTGTGATGCTTTTCACCTTCAAAATATAAAACGGTGTCCACCATGTGCTCTAGCATTCGTGGACCAGCAATTGAACCTTCTTTGGTTACATGTCCCACAATAAAAATAGCAATCCCGTTGGTTTTAGCCAGTTTTAGAAGTTCGGCAGTCGTTTCTCGAACCTGACTCACGCTTCCTGCCACACTAGTGATATCTGGTTGTGTCATCGTTTGTATCGAATCTATGATGACATAATCCGGTGTTAGATTTTCGATTGCCTTGCTTATCTCAGACATATCCGTTTCTGGATATAAATAAAATTCCGTATCAATGGCTCCTAAACGCTGGGCACGCATTTTTATCTGCTCTGCACTTTCCTCACCCGAAACATACAATACTTTGCCGCCAATAGCTGCAAGCTGCTGTGAGACTTGCAGTAAAAGAGTCGACTTGCCGATTCCTGGATCACCACCAATCAAAATCAATGATCCCGGAACAACACCACCACCCAAAACTCGGTTTAGCTCTGCTAGTTTGGTCTGTACTCGTGGTTCTTTCTTTGGTATGACATCAGCAATTTTTGTTGGTTGCATCCGTTGTCCCGTAAGAGTAGTCCGTACTCGCCGATCCGTTGTTTCTTGAATCACTTCTTCTACCATCGAATTCCAACTACCACAATTAGGGCACTTCCCTAAATACTTTGGTGAAGAATATCCGCAATTTTGGCAGACAAACTGACTCTTTGCTTTCTTAGCCATTGCAAACCTCCAATTCGTTATCTAGGACTGACTGCATGCGTATATCGAACAATCACAGATCTGAGGAACCAAATCCTCCAGAGCGTGATTGACTGGTTACATCTTGATCCGCTTTTAAAAACGGCAAGAAGATCCCTTGACCAATTCGTTCACCTTTTTTGATGGTCAAATCACTGGGACCAAAATTCGTAAATTGAAACATGATATGCCCTTCATTATCAGAATTATTGTAATAATCACTGTCAATGACTCCGACACCATTTGTTAGTAACAAAAAACGTTTGAGAGGATTGCTCGAACGATTCGTTAATTGTAAATACTCATCTTTTCCCATATATGATTTGATTCCAGTCGGAACCAGTGTCGGTTTGATTGCTTTTTGAACATCTTTAGCTGTCAACGCTTGGATGCCATTCATCAACCCCGCTTTCCATATACTAGGTATTACGACTTCTTCTGCCGCTTCAAAATCATACCCTGCCGCATGGTGTGTTGCGCGTTGCGGAAGAGCTATATCCTTATCTGCATATGTTGAAACAATTTCAAATCCACGTGTCTTCATCTTTTCCTCCAATTAATAAACATATAGTCATTTTAGCATAGTAACCCTTGTTTTCTTTAATGAAAACAAAATTAACAGAAACTCTTTATATTTTCTTCGCTTCCGCAGTCAAAAAAACGAAGAAAATAGAAAAAGGACATGACGAAAGGCTATTTTGCTAGTACAATAGAAAAAATATTATTTACTGAATTCAGAAGAGGTGGTTACATCCATGCGAGAGAAACTAAAAAAAGCGAATCGAGTCGTTATCAAAATTGGGACCAGTTCCCTCGTCTATCCCAATGGAAATATCAACTTCTCGAGTATTGATGAACTGGCTTTTGTTCTGTCCGATCTAAAGAATCAAAACAAAGAGATTATTCTCGTTTCTTCTGGTGCTATTGGTGTAGGGATGAATAAACTAAACATTCCACAACGTCCTGTAGAAATCCCCCAGCAACAAGCTGTTGCAGCCGTGGGGCAAGCCGAATTAATGAATATTTACAATCACCGTTTTCAAGTTTACAATCAAAAAACTGCTCAATTATTGTTGACTCGAGATATTATTGAGTTTCCTCAAAGTCGAGAAAATGTATGTAATACATTGGAGCAGCTCTTAGCGATGGGAATTATCCCAATAATCAACGAGAATGATACAGTTGCCATAGATGAGTTGGACCATCTTACTAAATTTGGTGATAATGATCAATTATCTGCAATTGTAGCGCAGTTAGTCCATGCGGATCTGCTGATTATGCTATCCGACATCGATGGGTTTTATACTGCTAATCCGCTACATCATAAAACTGCTAAACTTTATGATGAAATTACTGAGATTACACCTGATTTAATGAAACAAGCAACCGGAAAAGGAAGTCCGTATGGAACTGGTGGCATGTCAAGCAAATTAAAAGCTGCGGATCGTATTCTCAAAACAGATGCCACAATGATCTTGGCGAATGGGAAACAGCCTAAAATCATTTTTGATATCTTAGCTGGCAAAAAGGTTGGCACTTACTTTTACAAGGAGGAAACATTATGATCGATTTAATGCAATTGGGAAAGCAAGCAAAAAAGAGTGCGGCCTCACTTAGCTTACTAACCGCTACTGAGAAAAATCACTTACTATCAGCTATGGCCGATACACTTGAAAGAAATCGTTCACGAATTTTAACAGAAAATAAAAAAGACCTTGCTGCTGCAAAAAAAAATGCATTAAATTCAACTTTAATTGATCGCCTAGAATTAACTGATGAACGAATCAAGGAGATGGCAACTGGTATTCGAAAAATCGTTCAGCTCCCTGATCCACTTGGAATCGTGGACAAAATGTGGCGCAATAGTGATAATCTCTTAATTGGTAAACAACGTGTACCATTAGGTGTTGTGGGAATTATTTATGAAGCAAGACCCAATGTTACAACAGATGCTGCCGGTCTATGTTTCAAATCTGGGAATGCTGTCATTTTGCGAGGAGGTAAAGAAGCCTTCTACTCAAATCAAATCCTTGTAAATCTTTTGCAAGAAACATTAAGCGCCAATGGATATTCACCCTATTCTATTCAATTTGTTGATGACACCAGTCATGCAGTGGCTGATCAAATGATGCGCTTGAACAAGTACTTGGATGTACTGATTCCACGAGGCGGTGCTAACCTCATTCGTCGTGTCAAAGAAACAGCAACAGTTCCTGTCATTGAAACAGGAACAGGTAACAACCATATCTTTATTGACAAAGATGCACAGCTTCCGATGGCTGTCGACATTGTTGTCAATGCCAAAACTCAGCGACCTTCTGTTTGCAATGCAATCGAAACGATCCTCGTTCATAAAAGTTGTGCAGCAGACTTTCTACCTTTACTAGAAAAAGAACTGAAAAATAAAGTAGAGTTGCGTGCTGATACTAACGCGCGAAACTATTTAATAAATGCGCAACCTGCTACTGAAGAAGATTGGCAAACCGAATTTCTAGATTATATTGTAGCCATCAAAGTTGTAGATTCCATCGATGAAGCAATTGCCCACATCAATCATTACAACACTAAGCATTCTGAAGCTATCGTCACGGATAACTACTTTGCCTCTCAGAAATTCTTACAAGAAGTAGATGCTGCTGCAGTATATGTCAATGCATCTACACGATTCACGGATGGGTTTGTTTTTGGTTTTGGAGCAGAAATCGGCATTTCAACTCAGAAATTGCATGCTAGAGGCCCAATGGGACTCGAAGCTCTGACTTCCACCAAATATATTATCTATGGAGAAGGTCAAATACGTAAATAAAAAAGCTGCTTGATTCCGGAGACTTCAATCTTTAAGTGATTTTCACTTTTGATTGAAAGTTTCTTTTTCAAGCTGCTTTTCTGATTGATTATGCTTGTTCAATTACAAA
Organism: Enterococcus sp. ARL09-542; assembly: GCF_005234805.1. Classification (NCBI taxonomy): domain Bacteria; kingdom Bacillati; phylum Bacillota; class Bacilli; order Lactobacillales; family Enterococcaceae; genus Enterococcus; species Enterococcus sp. ARL09-542. The sequence continues at coordinate 40,904 of NZ_QPQX01000016.1, read as the reverse complement.
TTCAACTGGTTCCATAGCGAAGAGTTGCTGTAAAACTGCATTTGCTTCTGTAAACAATTCCTGATCACAGGCTTTTTTCTGACAAACAATTCTTTGTTCTTTTGAAACAAATACTTGTGTAGCATCATTATCCACAAATTTCACTTCTTGATTCTCTTTTCGAAAAATGTAGCCCTCTTCTTCGTCTAATAATAGCGCTGTCTGCCAATGCTCATTTTGGATAAGTGGCATTACTAAAGATGCTACGTCCAGATTTTCTACAGAAACTTCTTTACCATTCTCTAAGTGCATCGTAAACGTTTCTAACTCAAAGGCCTGGCAAGCATTGCACCCTCCTTCCGTAATAAAATGTTTACTTTTGATAATTGCTTTCATGTTCTCACCTGCTTTTTTTTACCAGTTTACCTCACTAACATCTCTTTGACTACCGACGGAGAAAAAATTCCGCCTTAAGATGGATGTTCCACCTCTTCTTTCTTGATAAAATAAATTTAAGAAAAAGGTATAGGAGGATTTATTATGAATACACAAAGTTTGTTAGGTAAAATCGTAACTGTTGTAGCAGTTTTAGTTCTGGCTTCATTGCTCTTATCTCTCGTCTTAGGATTAATTGGCGGATTGATTGGTTTAATTTTTCGTTTTGGTATTCCTTTATTGTTAGCTGTTCTAATTGTTCGGTGGCTGACAAACGTTCGACAACGACCAAAAAAATACTATAACTAACAAAAAGACTTGGAGCATTATCTGTTCCAAGTCTTTTTTGATTATCCTAAAGCAACATCCAAAACCATCATCAGAATGAAGCCTGTCATAACACCAAAAACTGCAAAATGCCGTCGACTACTAGCTGTTTGTTGTGCTTCAGGTATTAGTTCCTCTACCACTACATAAATCATCGCTCCCGCTGCAAATGCTAAAGCATATGGCAAAACGGCTGTCATACTTGTTACCAGCAAAGCGCCTATAACACCGGCAATCGGTTCAACGATCCCAGAAGCTTGTCCATAGACAAAGGCCTTATTACGACTCAATCCTTCCTGTCTTAAAGGAATGGATACAGCAGCTCCTTCGGGAAAATTTTGGATCCCAATACCTATAGCTACTGAAATAGCTGCCAAAACTGCTGCCCGAGGATCTTCCGAGCTGGCGGCTGCTCCAAAAGCCACACCAACTGCCAAGCCTTCAGGAATATTGTGTAATGTGATGGAGAAGACCAACAGAATCGTTCGTTTTAAATGGCTTGGAAAGCCTTCTGTTTCATGGTTAGGACCAAAGTGCATATGCGGTAATGTTTTGTCTGCAGCATATAAAAATAGTCCACCCAATCCAAAACCAATACTAACCACAAGCCATGGGATATCCCCATTTTCTTCCGCACGAGCGATAGCAGGGTCTAGTAATGACCAAAAACTCGCAGCAATCATTACACCGGAAGCGAATCCCAACATCGTATTCAGAACATTTTTATTGATATCCTTAAAAAAATAAACAAGTGCCGCACCTAGAGCAGTCATGGCGTATGTAAATAAAGTACCAACCAAAGCCTGCTGCCACGGGGACAGTTGCATTAACCATTCAACCAAAACATTTCTCTCCTCCTATCTTCTCCCTTTACTCTAGCATAGGAAAACGCTTGATTCTAGCCTTTTGTTTTACTCAAAATAATTCTAAGCTCCTTGTTTGATTGTAGGGAAATCCTTGAGTTTACTTGAAACTTTCAACATTCATCGCTATAATGCTAGGAGACTCAATGTCAATATATATAAAGTGAGGAAAAGAATTGATTACAGTAAGTGATGTAAGTTTGCATTTTTCAGATCGCAAACTGTTCGACGATGTTAATATTAAGTTTACGCCTGGCAATTGCTATGGTTTGATTGGTGCAAATGGTGCTGGTAAATCAACTTTCTTAAAAATATTATCTGGAGAAATCCAACCATCTACAGGAAATGTTTCATTAGGACCCGATGAACGAATGGCTGTTTTGAAACAAAATCATTTTGACTTCGAAGAATACCCAGTTATTGAAACTGTTATCATGGGTCACAAACGATTATACGACGTAATGAAAGAAAAAGATGCGATCTACATGAAAGAAGACTTTAGTGACGAAGATGGTATCCGTGCTGCTGAACTAGAAGGAGAGTTTGCTGAACTGGATGGTTGGGAAGCTGAACCTGAAGCCGCAGTTCTCTTACAAGGGTTGAATATCCCTGATGAATTACACCATGTCCAAATGAAAGAATTAACAGCTGGTCAACGTGTGAAAGTGTTGTTAGCACAAGCTCTTTTCGGAAAACCAGACGTCTTGCTCTTGGATGAGCCGACTAATGGATTGGATATCCAATCTATTAACTGGTTAGAAGAATTTTTAATCAACTTTGATAATACCGTTATCGTAGTTTCCCATGACCGTCACTTCTTAAATAAAGTATGTACCCATATGGCAGATCTAGATTTTGGGAAGATCAAACTGTATGTCGGAAACTATGATTTTTGGTTAGAATCAAGTCAATTAGCAGCAAAATTGCAATCACAATCAAATGCGAAAAAAGAAGAACAAATCAAAGAACTGCAAGAATTTATTGCCCGCTTTAGTGCAAACGCGTCAAAATCAAAGCAAGCCACTTCTCGAAAGAAAATGTTGGATAAAATCACACTTGATGATATTCAACCTTCTTCACGCCGCTATCCTTTTGTAGGATTTAAACCAGAACGGGAAATTGGGAATGACTTGTTGCAAGTAGATAATGTCAGTGTGACTATTGACGGTAAAAAGATTTTAGATAATATCTCATTCACTTTGAATAAAGATGACAAAGTTGCTTTTATTGCCAACAACGACATCACAACGACTACATTATTCAAAGTTATTATGGGCGAGATCGTGCCAGATACTGGTAGTGTACGCTGGGGTGTTACAACACAACACGCTTACTTGCCAAAAGATACTACTGGTGAATTTGATACGGATACACCAATTGTTGATTGGTTGCGTCAGTATGCTAGTAAAGAAGAGGATGATAATACATTCTTACGTAGTTTCTTAGGTCGGATGCTGTTTTCAGGTGATGAAGTCTTAAAACCAGTCAATGTTCTATCGGGTGGCGAAAAAGTTCGTTGTATGTTATCAAAACTAATGCTATCAAAAGCTAATGTTCTTGTCTTAGACGATCCAACAAATCACTTAGATTTAGAATCGATTACTGCATTGAATGATGGCCTTATGGCTTTTACCGGCTCTTTACTTTTTGCCTCTCATGACCATCAATTTATTCAAACGCTCGCAAATCGAATTATCGCCGTTTCAAATAAAGGTGTTGTTGATCGTGCAGAGACTACCTATGATGAGTTCTTAGACAACAAAGATGTACAACAAAGAATTCAAGAATTATATAATTGATCTCCAAATGAAAAAGCCAAATGCAAGAACTCTTGCATTTGGCTTTTATATTTAAGAGAAAATCAATCACTGATCAAACGTGTTTTTCCGAATGAAAAAAGTGCCAAACAACCATATCCTGTATGGCTGGCAATTGTTGGTCCTAAAGGATAATGATAAATAATTAATGCTGGAAATTGCTCTTTCAAGAGTCTTAACACTTTTTCTGCTGCTTCGTCATCACCTGCATTTGCAAGATAAACCGTCTCTATTTGAGATTCACGCAGATTCGCTACTGTTTTATCAACAATTTTTTGAATTGATTTATTTCGACCTCTCACTTTATCGACATTTTTCAACTTTCCATCTGTATCTACAGTAATAATTGGTTTAACATTTAATAGGCCGCCAATGGCCGCTGCTGTTTTAGATATTCTACCGCCTCTTTCAAGATGTCGAAGATCATCAACTGTCACCCAAGAATCTAGAGATAATTTATGTTCTTCTACCCACTGGCTGACCTCATGAAGAGACCAACCTTCACTTTGTCTTTTTGCTGCTTCCGCTACTAAAAAACCCTCTCCCAAACTAGCAGATTTTGTATCAATGAGTGTGATTTCAGCATGAGGGTATTCTTCTTTAAGAATAGCAACAGCTTGAACAGCGCTTTGAAAAGAACCGCTCATTCCAGACGAAAAACCTAGATAAAGTATCGGTGTGTGCGATTCTACATATGGACGAAAAAATTCAACATAACGTCCGACGTTGATTTGAGAAGTTGTCGGTTGTGCATTTTCTTTTAATTTTTCTAAAAACCACTTGGCATCAAATTGTTCACCCATATCATCGATATATTCTTTTCCTTCAAGTTCAATTGTCATAGATATATATTGAACACCCAATTCAGCTAATCTTTTTGCTGGTAGATCACAACATGAATCTGTAATGATTTGATACATAGGTACACCCCCTTTGATAACCTTATTATAGCAAAAAAAGAACAAGGCAGAAGAAATCATACTTGAAGACGGGAAAATCATCGATTTTCTTCTAAAATACTCTGCCTTGTTCTTTCTACTATTCAATTCTACTAATTAATTCTACCCACTGATTAGATTTGTGCCCAAACACTCTCTAATATATTCGTTTGATTACGATCTGGCCCTACTGAAAATGTTGAGATACGAACCCCAACTAATTCAGAGATACGATGTACATAGTTACGTGCATTTTCAGGAAGATCAGCTAATGTTTTGCATCCAGTAATATCTTCTGACCAGCCTGGTAACTCTTCATAGACTGGTTTACAACGATTCAATTCTTTTAGACTTGCAGGATAATGATAAATCAATTCTCCATCTAATTCATAAGCAGTACAAATTTTTACAGTTTCCAAGCCGCTCAAAACATCAATTGAATTTAGAGACAGATTCGTGATACCAGAAACACGTTTTGAATGACGCATGACAACAGAGTCAAACCAACCAACACGACGTGGACGACCAGTTGTCGTACCATATTCACGGCCAACTTCACGAATTTGATTGCCTGTTTCATCAAAAAGTTCTGTTGGGAATGGGCCATCACCAACTCTTGAAGTATATGCTTTACAAACACCAACTACTTTATTGATTTTAGAAGGACCCACTCCACTACCAATAGTTACTCCACCAGCTACTGGATTTGAGGATGTTACGAACGGATATGTTCCTTGATCAATATCTAGCATAACTCCTTGAGCACCTTCAAACAGTACGCGTTTTCCTTGATCTAGCGCATCGTTTAGAATAACTGAAGTATCCGTTACATATTTCTTGATTTGTTGACCATATTCATAATACTCTTCAAAAATATCTTCAAAAGCAATCGGCTCATCATCAAACATTTTAACAAATTGACGATTTTTTTCTTCAAGATTGATACGTAATCTTTCTTCAAAAATTTCTTTATCAAGAAGATCAGCAATTCGAATACCTACACGAGCGGCTTTATCCATATAAGCTGGACCAATCCCTTTGATCGTTGTTCCGATTTTATTGTCACCTTTAGCATCTTCTTGTAACTGATCTAATTTGATATGATACGGTAAAATAACATGGGCACGGTCAGAAATTTTCAAATTATCTGTTATTATATTATTCTCTTTTAGATAGGCAAGTTCCTTAACAAGAGATTTTGGATTCACAACTACGCCATTTCCGATCACGCTAATTTTATCTTTATAAAAAATACCGGATGGAATCAAGTGTAATTTATATGTCACTCCATCAAACTTAATAGTATGTCCTGCATTGTCTCCACCTTGATAACGTGCAATCACTTCCGCATTTTCACTCAAAAAGTCGGTAATCTTCCCTTTTCCTTCATCGCCCCATTGGGTACCTACTACTACTACAGATGACATTTAATGACCTCTTTCTTTATATATTGCACTCCATAAGTATTGTACCAGTATTCGATCATGGATTCAATCTAAAATCGAATGATTGAATTCATTAAAATGAAAAAAAGCAGAAAAAAACGAACTATATTTTATTTATTTTTTTTATACAAAGCTAAATACGAATAAAAAAAAGCGACCGGCAATAGTACCAGTCGCAACCTATCCTATGCAAACTCAACTCTTGGAGATAGAGAGGAAAACTTATTGTATTCCTTGATAAACAATAATTCAACTGTTCCCCGTGCTCCACTTCTGTTCTTTTCAATAATCACTTCAATGACATTATTGTTTTGCGGCTCTTCACCGCCATCCTCTTCGTCACCTTCACGTTGATAGTAATCGTCTCGATAGAGAAATGCAACAATGTCTGCATCTTGCTCAATAGATCCTGATTCACGAATATCACTTAAAACTGGACGTTTATCTTGGCGTTGTTCCACCCCTCGTGATAATTGAGAAAGCGCAATAACTGGAACTTTTAATTCTTTGGCTAATTTCTTCAATTGCCGAGAAATCTCAGAGACCTCTTGTTGACGGTTTTCTCTTCCTGTACCTTCAATCAATTGCAAATAATCAATCAATATCAAACCCAAATTCCCTTTTTCCTGTGCTAATTTACGACAACGTGCTCGAATCTCGGAAATTTTGATTCCAGGTGTATCATCAATATAAATACTAGCATTCGACAAACTTCCCATGGCCACGATCAAATTGCGCCACTCTTCTTCTGACAGTTGACCGGTCCGTAAATGGCTGGCTTCAATAGATCCTTCCGCACATAGCATTCGATTGACTAATGATTCTGCACCCATCTCTAAGCTGAAGATGGCGACAGAACGATCTGTTTTTGTTCCTACATTTTGTGCTATATTTAGTGCAAAAGCTGTTTTACCAACAGCAGGACGTGCTGCTAAAATAATTAGCTCTTCTTTTTGAAGTCCAGCTGTCATTTTATCTAAAGCTGCATAGCCAGTAGGCAATCCGGTAATTTCTTCGTTATTTTGCGCTAACTGATCAATATTTTCAATTGTTCGATTTAACACATCAGCAATAGACTGAAATCCGTTGCTATTTCTTTTTTCTGAAACCTCTAAAATGCTTTTCTCTGCTTGATCGACAATCGATTGAACATCTTCATCTTGTTCAAACCCCTTTGTCACGATACGACTAGCGGTTTGAATCAAGTTGCGTAAAGTCGCTTTGTCGTCCACGATTTTTGCATAATAAGCAATACTAGCGGCCGAAGGAGAAGCTTGGCTAAGTTCTGTTAAATAAGTAAGCCCGCCGATATCTTCCAGACTATTACTTTTTTCTATTTCTGCTTTCAATGTGATTAGGTCGATGGATTCATTACGATCATTGAGTTGAATCATCGCTTGAAAGATAATCTGATGGCTGCGCCGATAAAAATCTTGTGGTTCAATAATTTCCATCGCATCAATAATTGAATCCGCGTCTAAAAAGATTGCTCCTAAAACCGCTTGCTCAGCTTCAATGTCTTGAGGCGGAATTTGATTTTGCCATACTTCATTCATGACTTTCGCTCCTAATCTAGTGTTCATTTATTCTACAGGATATCAAATCAAAGCACAAGAGAACCTCGATTACAAAAATATCCGCTTAAAAAAACCCAACATTTTACTGTTGGGAAACTTTTTATTCTTGTACCGTTTGGACGGTAATTGTAGCAGTTACTTTAGAATGTAATTTGACGGGCACCTTTGTATAACCTAATGCCCGAATGGGTTGTTCTAACTCAATTTTCCGCTTGTCCAATTTTATACTATATTGTTTGTTCAAAGCATCAGCAATTTGTTTTGATGGAATAGAACCAAACAATCGACCATCTTCTCCTGCTTTTGCTTTAATTCTAACAACTGTTTCTTCCTTTTCAAGGACTGTTTTTAGTTCTTCAGCCTCCGCCAGTAATTCCGCTTCATGTTTTTCTTGTGCTTTTTGTTTTCCTTTTAATTCGGCCATGCTTTCATTATTAGCTGGTTTAGCTAAGTTGTTTTTAATTAAGAAGTTTTGTGCATACCCATTTGGTACATCCTTAATATCTCCTTTTTTTCCTTTTCCTTTAACATCTTGCAAGAAAATAACTTTCATCTGTGGTCACTCCTCATTCTCTTTCTAACTTGTTAAGTTCTTGAATTAACATTTTTTTGACTTCATCCAAGCTTTTATCCTTGATTTGAGTAGCTGCATTTGTGAAGTGGCCTCCTCCACCAAGTGCTTCCATTAAAACTTGCACGTTGATTTTGCCAGTGCTTCGAGCACTAATACCGATCAACTTACTAGGCTGCCTTGTGATCACAAAAGCAGCATGAATCCCATTGATTGATAAAAGCGTATCCGCTGCCTTAGCGACTGTCACACTGTCATATACTCGTTTATCATCAGCTACTGCGATAACGATATCTTCTTTGTAATGTTTGCTTTTAGAAACTAGTTCACTAATCATTAAATAGGAGTCTAAATCCGTACTAAGCATATATTGAACAAGTGAAGTATCCGCACCATGATTTTTGAGGTATCCAGCTATATCAAAAGTTCTACCAGTTGTTCGAACAGAGAAATTCTTTGTATCGACATAAATTCCCGCCAATAAAGAAGTAGTGATAAATTTGGGAATTTGTGTTTTGCGAGTAGAACGATATTGTATCAACTCAGCGACTAACTCTGATGCCGAAGATGCTGTTGATTCAATATAAGTCAACAACGGCTTATCTGGAAACTCATCTCCGCGACGGTGATGATCAATTACAGCAATTTTATCAAATACATCATAAACTTTTTGTGAGATTGACATAGACGGTTTATGATAATCAACCATTACTAAGACACTTTCCTCATTGGATAAAGTTACAGCTTCCTCACCTGAAATAACAATTCGTTCTAAATCAGGATATTTCTTCAATTCTTCTAATACCCGTTCAATATCCGCAGTAATTTCTTTAGGATTTAAAATGATGTAACATTCACGTTCACTCATCATTGCCATATAAGCAACTCCAAAGGCTGCACCTAAAGCATCCATATCAGGGTACCTGTGTCCCATGATAAATACCTTTTTATTATCAGCAAATATTTTTTTTAATGTAGTACTCATAGCCCGAGAGCGAACACGAGTTCTCTTGGGCGTACCATCTGTATTCCCCCCAAAAAACTGTGGTTTTGCTTCCTCATCAGCTTTCTTCAGTACCACTTGATCCCCACCACGTACCAAGGCGATATCTAAATTATTTTGAGCTACTTCGCCTATTGTCTCTAGCGATTCTTCTCCGTAAGAGATTCCCATACTAATGGTTAAGGCTAAGTCATTCTTTTCAGCAATATTACGAACACGTGTCAAAAATTCAAAATTCCCTTTTTTCATCTTCTCAATATCTTCAATCTTGGCAACAAAAAGAAAGCGTTCAGAATTAATCCGCTTATAAAAGATATGATTTTCACTGGCCCAATCTGAAATCAGCGTCGTGATCAAAGAGTTCAAGTAGGATATTTGTTTGTCATCTTTTTTGTCAATTAGATCATCATAGTTATCAATTGAAATAAGTCCGATTGCTGACATAATTTAACTCCTCAATAAACTGCTATAGAAATATTAAACACTTTTATATTTTACCACATCTTATACGAATAAGCGATTTCCTAAATAAAGTTTCACGTGAAACTTTATTTAGGAAACCACAAATCAAATACCGGCAAAGATTTTTTCGTTATTTAAATATTGAATTAAATAACAAATACACTAAATGTTTTTAGTAATAGTATATACAAAAAAAGTTGACAACTGTCAAAAACAGTTGTCAACTTTTGAATAGTAAAAATTATTCTTCGCCTACAAATGGAAGTAATCCCATGATACGTGCGCGTTTAATTGCAACAGTTAGTTTACGTTGGTTTTTAGCCCCTGTACCTGTTACACGACGTGGCAAAATTTTTCCACGTTCAGAAATGAAACGTTTTAACAATTCTGTATCTTTATAATCGATGTGTTCGATATGATTTGCAGCAATATAGTCTACTTTGCGACGTTTACGTCCGCCTCTTCTTTGTTGTGCCATTCTATTTCCCTCCTATCAATTTATTAGAATGGTAAATCATCGTCTGAAATGTCAATTGACGAGTTTCCGAATGGATCAGAATTATCTCGATCAAAGTTAGGCATTCCTGATGGTTGAGAGGATTGATTTTGATTTGTGCTATTGTTTCCGAATCCAGAAGAACCACTAGTATTATACGAAGTATTTCCACCGCTTTCGGTAGTGCGTCGTTGTTCAGAAGCATTTCGAGATTCTAACAATTGAAAATTGTCTGCTACAACTTCAGTTACATATACACGTTGTCCTTGTTGATTGTCATAAGAACGTGTTTGGATTCTTCCAGTCACACCAAGTAATGTACCCTTACGAGCATAATTAGCCAGTGTTTCTGCAGGTTTTCTCCAAATCACACAATTGATGAAATCAGCTTCACGTTCTCCACTTTGGTTTGTAAAATTACGATTTACAGCCAATGTAAAAGACGCGACGCCAGTGCCGTTAGCAGTGTATCGTAAATCAGGATCTTTGGTTAATCTTCCTACTAATACAACATTATTAATCAAAGTTCATCATCTCCTCATCGCTTTGTTTCATGTGAAACAATTTTATTCTTCTTCTTTGACAATCATGTGACGGATAATATCGTCATTGATTTTAGCAAGACGGTCAAATTCATTGATTGCACTTGCATTTGATGGAGAAGAAACTTTAACGATGTGATAGATACCCTCACGGAATCCATCCATTTCATACGCTAGACGGCGTTTTTGCCAATCTTTAGACTCGATAACTTCAGCTCCGTTATCTGTCAAGATCGTGTCAAAACGTGCGATCAATGCAGATTTTGCTTCTTCATCAATGTTTGGACGAATGATGTATAAGATCTCATACTTCGTATTTTCCATTGATTATTCACCTCCCTGTGGTCTTAGGCCCCTAGTATATTCTAGGAGCAGAGAGAGTCGCCTGATTAGACTACTCACAAATACCAATTATACATTTTTTTCATCCATAATACAAGATTAATTTTTTGACTTTTGACAGTAAAATTGCTTGCATCAATAAGTACGCACAAAATATTTTCATTTATTAAAAAAACTCCAACAACATCGTGTTGGAGTTACATTACTATTCATCATTCTGACTTTCAGAAGATATTTCTTCTTCTGTTTCAGAAACTTCCGGATCTACAGTGGCCATCGTGACTACTTTCGCTCCGTTTTCCATCTTCATTAAGCGAACGCCTAAAGTTGCACGTCCAGTTTGAGATACTGTTTCAGCGTTAAATCGGATAATGACACCTTTGTCTGTAATTAGCATGATATCTTCTTTGCCTGAAACTGTAGTCAATCCAGCTAACGGTCCATTTTTCGCAGTAATATTCGCAGTTTTTATTCCTTTACCACCACGCCCTTTTATTGGGTATTCTGAACCTTTTGTACGTTTTCCGTAGCCATTCTCTGTGATAACTAATACTTCACTATCTTCTTTGATCACAGAAGCGCCGACAACATAGTCATCTTCTCTTAAACGGATGCCTCGAACGCCTGCAGCAGTTCGTCCCATATCTCGAACCAGCTCTTCTTTAAATGTAACTGAATAGCCATTGTGTGTACCAATAATCATCACATCTTGCCCATTGGTTTCTACTACATTAACTAATTCATCATTTTCGCGTAACCCAATAGCAATCAATCCATTGGCCCGAATATTGGAGAAAGCAGTAACTGATGTACGTTTTACTATACCTAGCCGTGTCGTGAAGAACAGATAACGTCCTTCTTGAGGTCCTCCAGAAGCAGAGATAATCGCTTCGATGCGTTCGTTTGAATCAATACCTAAAAGATTGATCACAGGAATACCTTTAGCAGCTCGTCCGTATTCAGGAATTTCGTATCCTTTAGCTTTATAAACTTTCCCCATGTTAGTAAAGAAAAGTAAAGTATCATGAGTTGAACAAGAAATCAACGTTTTAACAAAGTCTTCATCGTGAATCCCCATGCCTTGAACACCACGACCTCCACGACGTTGAGCCCGAAATTCAGAATTTGCTACTCGTTTGATATACCCATTATTTGTCAGCGTAATGACAATTTCTTCTTCTTCAATCAAATCTTCATCTTCAAGACTCAATACTTCTCCAACAAGTAATTCTGTTCGGCGCTCATCACCAAAGCGTTGACCTAATTCTTGCAATTCTGTTTGGATAATTTCTAAAACTCGCTGAGGATTAGCTAAAATATCTTTTAAGTCAGCAATCAATTCCAACAAACTTTGATATTCATTTTCAATCTTGTCTCTTTCTAATCCTGTTAAACGACGCAAACGCATATCTAGAATCGCTTGCGCTTGTCGATCTGATAGACTGAAACGTTCCATCATTGTGTTTTTTGCTTCATCATCTGAATTAGATGCTCTAATCAATGCAATGATTTCATCAATATGATCAAGAGCAATCCGTAATCCTTCCAAGATGTGAGCACGTGCTTCTGCTTTGTTTTTGTCAAATTGAGTACGACGCGTTACTACCTCTTGTTGATGCTCGATATAATTTTCTAAAATTCGTTTCAAACTTAAAATTTTTGGTACGCCTTTTTCAATCGCCAGCATATTAAAGCCAAAAGATGATTGAAGAGCCGTCATTTTATAAAGGTTGTTCAAAATAACTGAAGCACTAACGTCACGACGAACATCGATCACAATACGCATACCTTCTCGAGAAGATTCATCGCGCAAGTCCGTAATACCTTCGATTCGTTTGTCTCGATGAAGTTCTGAAATCCGCTCAATTAATTTTGCTTTATTGACCATGTACGGCAATTCGGTGACTAGAATTCTTTCTTTACCATTAGGCATCTCAGTAACTTCAACTTTTCCTCGTACCGTAATGGACCCTTTACCTGTCTCATAGGCCCGTCGAATACCTGATTTACCCATAACTAGGCCGCCCGTTGGAAAATCAGGTCCGGGCAAAACTTCCATCAATTCATTCGTTGTTACTTCAGGATTTTCCATTAGCAGCTCAATAGCCGCAATTACTTCATTCAAATTATGTGGTGGAATGTTCGTTGCCATACCTACCGCAATACCTGTTGTACCATTGACTAAGAGATTAGGAAAACGAGCAGGCAATACTGCAGGTTCTCTTTCAGTATCGTCGTAATTACTTTGAAAATCGACGGTATCTTTATTAATGTCTCTTAGCATTTCCATTGCTAATTTGCTCATGCGGGCTTCAGTATACCGCATCGCGGCAGCACCATCACCATCGACTGAACCAAAGTTACCATGACCATCCACTAACATATAACGATAACTAAACGGTTGCGCCATCCGCACCATTGATTCGTAAATCGCACTATCACCATGAGGGTGATATTTACCCATTACATCACCGACGATACGGGCTGATTTTTTATGAGGTTTGTCTGGTGTAACCCCTAATTCATTCATTCCATATAAAATTCTACGATGAACTGGTTTTAGTCCATCTCGAACATCTGGCAAGGCCCTTGCAACAATAACACTCATCGCATAATCGATAAAGGACTCACGCATTTCACTTGTCAGATTGACATCATGAATATTTTGTTTTGCTTCACTCAAGCTATTTCCTCCTTTACGATTGGCTAGATATCAAGATTTTTAACATAATGTGCATTCTCTTCAATAAAGGCACGCCTTGGTTCTACACGATCGCCCATTAGCATTTCAAAAATTTGATCTGCTTCAATTGCATCGTCTACACTTACACGGAGCATCATCCGGTTTTCCGGATCCATTGTTGTTTCCCAAAGCTGATGGTCATCCATCTCACCTAAACCTTTGTATCGTTGAACACTTGGTTTAGGCGTTGCAGGCAATGACTCGATTGTATTCTTCAAATCTTGTTCTGCGTTTTTGCCTGGTTGGATATAATGGATATTTTTTCCTTGTTTTACCCCATAAAGTGGTGGTTGAGCAATATAAACATACCCAGCTTCAACAATTGGTCGCATATAGCGATAGAATAAAGTTAATAGCAATGTTCGGATATGTGCGCCATCGACGTCGGCATCAGTCATAATTACTAATTTATGATAACGTGCCTTAGAAACATCAAAGTCTGCTCCAAATCCTGTGCCCATCGCTGTAAATAGTGAACGGATTTCTTCATTTGCCAAAATTTTATCCATGCTTGCTTTTTCGACATTTAAAATTTTCCCTCGAATAGGCAGAATCGCTTGGAATTCACGACTTCGTCCTTGTTTAGCTGATCCTCCAGCTGAGTCTCCTTCGACAATAAATAATTCGCATTTCTCAGGATCATTACTTGAACAATCTGCTAGCTTACCTGGCAGATTACTAATTTCAAGAGCACCTTTACGTCGAGTCATCTCACGCGCACGCTTAGCTGCTTGACGTGCTTTAGAGGCTAGCAGTCCTTTTTCAACTACTTGGCGCCCAACTGCTGGATTCTCCATCAAAAATTTTGTGAAATGCTCTGAAAATAAACGATCAGTTACAGTCCGCACTTCTGAGTTCCCTAATTTTGTTTTTGTTTGTCCTTCAAACTGAGGATCTGGATGTTTGATGGAAATAACCGCTGTAAGACCTTCTCGAACATCTTCACCTGTTAGATTCTCATCATTTTCTTTCATTAGCTTAGACTTACGTGCATAGTCATTGATAACCCGAGTCAAAGCTGTCTTGAATCCAGACTCATGGGTACCACCTTCATACGTATGAATATTATTAGCAAAACTTAGCAAATTGTTATGATAGCTATCTGTGTATTGTAGAGAAACTTCAACCGTGATGCCCTGTTGTTCCCCTTCAAGATAGATTGGTTCAGGAAAAATAACTGTCTTACTTGCATTTAAGTGTTCAACGTAGCTTTTAATTCCGCCGTCATAATGATATTCCTTCAGAACAGGATGTTCTTCTCGTTTATCTTCAATTGAAATTTTTAAGCCGCGATTCAGAAAAGCTAATTCTCGAACACGTGTAGCCAACTTATCAAAGTTAAAAACAGTAGTTTCTGTAAATATTTCAGGATCCGGTACAAAGTGAACAGTAGTCCCATGACGATCTGTTTCGTCAATCACTTTTAGATCTTCGACAACAGCTCCCCGATGGTATTCTTGATAATAAACTTTGCCTTCTTTGTATACTTTAACATCTAATGTGGTAGATAATGCGTTTACCACTGAAGAACCTACACCATGCAAACCCCCTGAAACTTTATATCCGCCACCGCCAAATTTTCCACCTGCATGAAGAATAGTAAATACAGTTTCAACAGCAGGTCTGCCAGTCTTTGCTTGAATATCTACAGGAATTCCCCGACCGTCATCGACAACAGTAATACTATTATCTTCTTCGATAATTACTTGAATTGCTGTAGCAAAACCAGCAAGTGCTTCATCAATCGAATTATCTACGATTTCCCACACAAGGTGATGGAGCCCTTCTGAACTGGTCGATCCGATATACATTCCTGGACGCTTGCGTACCGCTTCTAAACCTTCTAAGACTTGAATCTGACTGGCGTCATATTCTTTGGCACGTTCAACTAAACTTTTTTCTTCTTCTGTCATTCAGTCTATTCTCCTTTTATGTGTCCTTTGTCTACGTAAAAAATCTCTGCTTCAACAGACATTTTATCTTTTACATGTTCAAGTGTGGTTGTGGTAATAAATGTTTGTACTTTTCCTTCAATTGTTTCTAGTAAGTGTAACTGACGAGAATCGTCTAATTCACTCATGACATCATCTAACAAAAGAATCGGATATTCTCCCGTTTCTTCTTTCATCAAATCAATCTCTGCCAATTTTACACTTAATGCAGTGGTTCGCTGTTGACCTTGGGATCCGAATGTTTGAACATTCCTATCATTGATTAAAAAGTTGAGATCATCTCGGTGTGGACCCACTAGAGAAATCTGTCTCATTTTTTCACGTGTTTTCACTTGATCCAGTGCATCTTTGAATTGTTGTTGAACTTGTTCTAGAGATGCACTTACAGTACCAACACTAGACAAGTATTCTATTTGTAAAACTTCTTTTTCATCACTTATTTTTTGATGGAGTTGATTGGCCCAAAATGCTAATCGTTTTACAAAACGTTGTCGTGCAAAAATGATCTTGCTGCCAAATTCAATCAATTGTTCAGTCAACACAGTGAGATAGAGCTCATCATTTTGCTTTTTTTCAAATAATTGCTTCAAATACTGATTTCGCTGTTTCAAAACACTTTGATATTGCACAAGATCATACAAATAAATCGGATCAATCTGTCCAATTTCCATATCGATAAATTTTCTTCTTACTTGAGGACTTCCTTTAACAAGTGAAAGATCTTCGGGGGCAAAAAGAATTACATTCAATTGCCCTATGTAACTACTAAGTTTTTTTTGCTCAATATGATTGACTTTCGTTTTACGACCTTTTTTAGTTAAAAATAATTCTAATGGTATGGTAGAATGCCCTCGAGACACAGCTCCGCTAACTTGAGCCCCAGCTGTATCCCAACGAATCAACTCTTGTTCACTTGTAGTTCGATGACTTTTTGTCATCGCTAAAACATAAATACTTTCTAAAACGTTGGTTTTTCCTTGAGCATTCTCGCCTAAAAAAATGACAAGATTTTTATCGAAAGATAATTCCAAAGATTCATAGTTGCGATAATTATTTAGCTGAAGATTATTCAGACGCATCTGAGGCTTCCTTCTTTACCATAAAAAAAGTACCCTCATCAGGTATCTCAATCCTCATTCCCGCATATAATTTGCGGCCTCGTCTATTCTCTGGCTCTCCGTCTACAAGTACCGTATGTTCAGCTAGGAACCATTTTGCTTGTCCTCCACTGCTGATTACGCTGACTTCTTTCAACATTTGTCCTAACGTCATATATTCAGTTTCTAAAGGTATTTGCATTTTCATATTATCCCTCGATTCTATAGAAGAACGTATACCATTATTATACTCTTTTTTAAGGAATAAAACAAATTTATCCGTATAATTTTCATTCTGAGAAGTTTTGATTGTTTTAGATAAAAAATAAGCAAAAACAAAAAGAAGGGCTTAAAATCGATTTTAAGCCCTTCTAAACTATTTTTGTATTTTCAGACGTTTGTTTCATGCATTTACAATAAATATGAAAAATTCTAATTTGTGCGGACTGGTGTAATCAATTGAATAAAGCTTCCTTGACTTTCAGTTGGTTCCAAAGTGAATGGTCTGATAGCAGAAATAAAGCGAATCGTGATGTTTGTATCTCCAAAAGCTCTTAGAGCCGCCTTCATGTAATCAGGATTGAAAGAGATTTCCAATGGTTCTCCTGAAACTTGCTCGTAGGATAGATCTTCTTCTACTTTACCAATCTCAGGAGAATTCCCATATAAAATAACAGAATTTTCATTTATTGACAAACGAACAATGTTATTTCTTCCTTCATGTGAAAGTAAAGATGCGCGTTCGATGGCTGACAACAATTCTGGAACTGAAAATTCAATTTCTGTGTTAAAACTTGATGGTATCAATCGATTTGTATCTGGGTAAGTCCCTTCTAATAGGCGTGAATAGAACTTCATTGTATTGGTTTGGAACAATACTTGATTATCCATGATACTGATTTGAATAGCTTCTTCTTCATCTGTTAAAGAACGGGACAATTCAGTCAAACTTTTCCCAGGAATAACGATGTTGAAATTCGCTTCCCCACTTTCTAATGGAATTACTCGTTGACTTAATCGATGGGAATCTGTAGCTACAGCTAATAATTTCTTATTTTCAAGAACAAAATGAACACCGGTTAGAATTGGACGACTTTCGTGCTGTGAAACAGCAAAAACTGTTTCGTTAACAATTTTATTTAGAATGTGAGCAGGAACTTCGATGCGATCTTGACTTTCGACAACTGGTAAATGTGGATAACTATCAGCATCTAATCCATTTACAGTAAAGTTAGCTTTCCCTGAAGTTATTGCTACTTGGTTATTTTCTATCACTTCCAGCGTAACAGTATTATCCGGTAAGCGACGAATGATTTCACTAAAAAATCGTGCTTGTAAAATAATTGCTCCTGTTTGTTCAATTTTCATTTGAACTTTTTCTTTCTCTACGCTTAAAAAAGTCTCAATTGAAATATCAGCATTACTTCCTGTCAGAGTTAAACCTTTATCAGTTAGAACTAATTTAACACCTGTAAGGATCGGTATGGTAGTTTTTGATGAAATGGCACGTTGAACGGTTTGTAATTCTTGCATGAACTCTGTTCGATTTAAAGTTACTTTCATTAGGAGCACTCCTTTTATTTATAGTTATTAAATAAGGTAATAGTAGTAATAGGCTTGTTAGTATTGTGGATAACTAGAAAATATCATTGAGACGTCAACGAAAACGCCTGTGTATAACCTGTGCATAACTTTTTGACATGTTTTTGCTTTATCCACAACTCAACTAAAGAGAATGTTTTTGATTTCTGAAATTTCATTCTTAATGGTAGGATCCGTTTCTGAAAGATGTTGGATTTTTTCATGAGCATGAATGACTGTAGTATGATCTTTACCTCCGAATTCAGCTCCAATTTTAGGTAAAGAGTTATCCGTTAGTTCACGAGAAAGAAACATGGCGATTTGCCGAGGTACGACAATTCCTTTGACACGTTTTTTTCCTTTGAGATCATTTATATGGATATGGTAGTATTTTGCAACTTCCTCTTGGATTTGCAATATAGAAACTTGAGTGCTTCCATGACTTGACTTTAATGCTTTGATTGCTTCTGCAGCTAAGCTTGTTGTAATATCCGAATTTTGCATAGTTGCAAATGCTTGTACACGCACTAATGCGCCTTCTAATTCCCGAATATTCGAATCAATTTGTCCTGCGATATAACTCAGTGTATCGTCAGGGATTTCGAGGCGTTCAGCTTCTGCTTTTTTTCTTAAAATCGCTGTTCTAGTTTCTAGATCTGGAGGTGTAATATCTACAGATAACCCCCATGCGAAACGTGAAACCAATCGTTCAGGTAACGTGGGTATTTCATTTGGTAAGCGATCACTTGTCAAAACGATCTGCTTGTTATTTCGATAAAGCTCTTCAAATGTATTAAAGAATTCTTCTTGTGTCCCTTCTTTATTGACCAAAAACTGAATATCATCAACAAGTAAGAGATCAACATTTCGGTATTCATTCCGAAAATCTTCCATTTTATTCTTTTGGATCGAAGTAATAAAATCATTAGTGAAGTTCTCACTGCTCACATATTTGATTTTTGCATTTGGTCTTTTTAACAGCATTTGATGTCCGATAGCATGCATCAAGTGAGTTTTTCCTAGACCCACACCACCATAGAAGAATAACGGATTATAGATAGAACCGGGATCTTCAGCTACAACTAAAGCTGCAGCATGAGCCATCTGATTTCCTTTACCTATAACAAATGTATCAAAAGTATATTTTTCGTTTAGAATAGTTTTTCCTTTTTTTTCTGCTTTTTCAGTAACTGTTTGTTCAACAGAAGGCGATTTTTGCAGAGCTTCTGCTTCTTCAGCAGTGACAAAACTAGGAATTAGTTCTTCACCGGTCTTCATGAAGCCCATCTCAACAATTTTTGCAGCTAGATTTTTTTCCCAATAAGATTTATGAAGATCACTGGGTACTTCAATCAATAACTGATTTTTTTCAAAAGATAATATGTTGGCTGTTTCGATCCAAGCACTGTAACTTGCTGGATTAAGTTCTTCTTTAAAAGATTTCTGAAGATCTCGCCAAATGGAATCAGCAGATGACATAAATTGTCCTCCTATAGCTAAGAATAGATAATACTAATTTAGCACGGATGGAAGAAGTTTTCCACAGATTATAATAAAAAAGGTTAGAAAAAAATACTTTTCCACATCTATGGAAAAAAGAACAGGAGAAATTAACTTATCAAATTTACGGTTATCCACAGAGGAGGAGTGTTTGTGGATTGTTACAATAATCTCTTGTTTATCCACAAGTAACTGTTAATCAAATACGTTGATGTAAAAGCATTTTACTGATTTATGCACAGCTAGAAAAGTGTATGTGGATAACTTTTTAGAAGGGTGTTTATTTGTGGAAAAAGCAGGAAAAACTTGTGGAAATAAGTTATCCACAAAAATGCAAAATCCACAAGTAACACACAGTTCATTTAGTTTATGTGGAAAACAAGACAGTAAAGTGGGTGAATTTTATATTGACAAAACACTGTCTGACTCGTTATACTATCAAAGTATGTCTATGCGCATAATCATTATTTTGATGGAGGTGTCACTAAATGAAAAGAACTTATCAACCAAATAAACGTAAACGTCAAAAAGTTCACGGATTCCGTAAACGTATGAGTACAAAAAATGGACGTCGTGTTTTAGCAAGTCGTCGTCGTAAAGGCAGAAAGGTTATTTCTGCATAAGCCACTGAATGCCAGTGGTTTTTTTTATGCCGTTTTTTAAGGAATATAGTGAATCCCTTTTACTAAATATGGTATTATTGACAGGTGAGTAACCAAAGTAGAAAGAAATGAAGGAACCAAGATGAGAAAGGCATATCGCGTAAAAACAGAACAAGACTTTCAAAAGGTTTTTCAGAAAGGAAAGTCTTTTGCAAACCGTAAATTTGTTGTCTATGTTCTGCAGAAAGATCAGCCACATTTTCGTGTCGGATTATCTGTAGGAAAAAAAGTAGGAAATGCTGTTAAACGAAATGAGATCAAACGAAAAATCAGAGCAAGTCTCACGGATATGCAACCTAGAATCAAACCTACACTCGATTTCATCGTAATTGCTCGTCCAAGTGTTTCGAATTGCTCTTCTCAAGAAGTATACTCGAATTTAGAGCATGTGTTAAAGCTTGCTAAAATCATTAACTAACGGAAAGGAATTATTTAAGTGAAAAAAGGAAAACGTATCTTACTATTTTTGGGGATCGTCTCATTGGTAGTTGTCTTGTCTGCCTGTAGCGCAACTGGGGAAGTGAATGCGCAAAGTTCAGGATTATGGGATCGTTATATCGTTTATTACTTTGCTGAAGCGATCAAGATGCTATCTTTTGGCAATGCTGGGATTGGGATCATTCTATTTACTCTGATCATTCGGATTATTCTCATGCCTTTAATGCATTTTCAAACAAAGAGTATGCGAAAAACTCAAGAATTGCAGCCAAAATTAAAAGCTCTGCAACAACAATATGCATCGAAAGATAGTGAAACACAAAATAAATTACGTGCAGAAACGCAACGGCTTTATGCAGAAAATAATGTGAATCCTTATGCCGGATGTTTGCCGCTACTTGTCCAAATGCCAATTTTGATGGCATTATGGCAATCGATTTCGCGGGTTCCAGCTTTACAAGAAGGAAAATTTTTGTGGTTACAATTAGGGGACCGAGATCCTTACTTTATTTTACCTATATTAGCTGCACTATTTACATTTGCAAGTACTTATTTGTCTAGTATGAGTCAAATAGAATCAAATGCTAGTTTAAAGATAATGAATTTTGCAATGCCATTGATGATTTTATTGATGGGGATCAATATCGCTAGTGGTTTATCTTTATACTGGGTTGTATCCAATGCATTCCAAGTAGTACAAACGTTGATTTTGAATAATCCATTCAAGATTCGTCAAGAAAGAGAAGAAGCTGCTCGAAAAGAAAGAGAACGAGAAAGAGCGCTGAAGAAAGCAATGAGTCCTAAGAAAAAACGTAAGAAATAAAAGGAGGTTGCAGATAATGCCGATTTATGAAGGTCTTACAGTAGATGAAGCTATCCAAGAAGGATTGCATGCTTTAGGTTTAAACAAGGATCAAGCAGTGATCGATGTTTTGGATGAGGGGAAAAAAGGTTTTTTGGGTATTGGTAAAAAGAATGCCCGCGTATCAATTGAAAGAAGTGCTGCGGATGAATCAAAAATCATCACAGAATCAGTAACTGAAATAATTGAAGAAATCTTAGAACCTGAACTTGAGGAATCAGTGCTTACTGCAAAATCGCAAGCAGATACGGAAGAAAAACCTAACGCAAAGGATCTTTCTGATGATGAAGCACTTACTCATCTTGCTTTATATTTGACTAACATTTCTAAAGCATTGAATGCACCAGCCCTTGTAAAAACAGCACGAGAAGATGGCTTGATCGTTTTTCATCTAGATACACAAAAGCAAGGACTCCTGATTGGAAAACATGGAAAAACACTAAATGCTTTACAATATCTGGCACAAGTATATATTCATCGAATCGCAGCAAATAAGCTATCCGTGGTTGTTAATGTAGGTGATTATCGTGAAAAGCGTCAGGCAATTTTAGAGCGTCTGGCCAATAGAACAGCAGAAAAAGTTAAACGCACAGGTAGACCAGTCTTTTTAGAACCTATGCCAGCTTTTGAAAGAAAGCAAATCCATTCTGCATTAAGTAAGGATGCCCAAATACAAACACACTCTGAAGGTGACGAGCCTTATCGGTACTTGGTGGTTGAACCAGCGAAAAAAAACTTTTAAGTCTAAAGGAATTGACAAGATATTTGAAACCAAGTATTCTTGACTAGAAATCATTCTTATCAAAGTAAACATACGATGAGTAGTTCTTACTTTGGTGAAAAAAAGAGTCCGTTTGCCACGGACTCTTTTTTTATATTAATTGTATTGGTAGTATCGAGGTTTAGCAGTTTATTGTTGAGGGAAATTAGCCGCCGATTGTAGATTGTGTAAACTGTACAACTGTTCCATAAGCAAAAATTTCTAAAAAAGTTTTCCCGTTTTCTACGATCCGATCATGTTCAAAATGGCAGTTGATTACAGCATTAGCACCATAACTGTGCGCTTTTTCTTTCAGACGAAAAGCAACATCAGAGAGAAGCGCATTCAAATCGATTTCAGGATCAAATAAATCTACTTCAATTTTATCTGCGGCAAAGACAATATCGCGAACAATGTATGGCCGATTGACATTTCCGGTAGAAAGAATGATTTCCTTGATGCGAGAAGAAGTATCTATTTTTTTGGACGTATCCATAAAAATCCCTCATTTCTTATTGTTTCCTTTATTTTAAATGTTTTTAGTGTTTGATGCAAAAGATTAAAAGTTTACCAAGTAGACTTGCGACAAAATAAAAAGTATGCTAATCTATTCCCAGAATTTTATATGACAAGCAGTCAAAGTGCTAAGTCTATCCGTTATGAGTTTGACGGGTGGAGTGGGCGCTTTTTTTATGCGAAAAATTAGGAGGAGCTTTAGTATGGTGAGTATTACGCAGGAATTTGATACGATTGCAGCAATATCTACGCCCCCTGGTGAAGGAGCGATCAGTATTGTTCGATTAAGTGGTGAACAAGCAATTTCCATAGCAGATGCTGTCTTTCAATCAGGAAAGAAAAAACTAATAGATGTGAGTAGCCACACGATACATTATGGCCATATTTTTGACCCTGAGAAGTATCAAATGATGGATGAAGTTATGGTATCGATCATGAGAAAACCAAAAACTTTTACTAGAGAAGATATAGTAGAAATCAATTGTCACGGCGGGATTGTTGTCGTTAATCAAATTTTGCAATTAGTTTTGCGTCAAGGAGCACGGTTGGCTGAACCGGGAGAGTTTACAAAGCGTGCTTTTCTTAATGGGCGTGTTGATTTATCTCAAGCTGAAGCAGTGATGGATTTGATTCGTGCAAAAACTGATAAAGCAATGAATCTCGCTATCAACCAATTAGATGGTAACCTCTCAAGATTGATCCGACAACTACGGCAAGAGATCTTAGAGACATTGGCACAGGTAGAAGTAAATATCGATTATCCAGAATATGATGATGTCGAAGAATTGACAACACGTTTATTATTAGAAAAGGCAAATCAAGTCCAGAAACAGATACAAGCTCTTTTACAGACAGCACAGCAAGGAAAAATTTTACGAGAAGGTCTCAGTACAGCAATTATTGGTCGGCCAAACGTAGGCAAGTCAAGTCTGCTAAATCACTTATTACGGGAAGAGAAAGCAATTGTAACAGATATTGCAGGTACTACTAGAGATGTTATTGAAGAGTATGTAAACGTACGTGGTGTGCCTTTAAAGTTAGTTGATACCGCAGGAATTCGTGAAACAGAAGATATCGTTGAGAAAATTGGTGTTGAACGTAGTCGCAAAGCACTCAGTGAAGCGGATTTGATTTTATTAGTACTAAATCAAAGTGAGTCACTCACGACAGAAGATAAACAATTATTGGATATTACATCTGGAAATAAACGAATCATTTTGCTAAATAAAACAGATTTACCTTCAAGAATCAATCAAGAAGATTTAGTGCCCTATTTAGAGAATGAGCCTGCTCTTCCTATTTCGGTATTAACGAGTGAAGGATTGGATCAACTTGAACAAGCAATAGCTGACTTGTTTTTTGGTGGAAATACAGGAGACAAAGATGCTTCTTATCTCTCAAACACTCGTCATATTGCATTATTGGAAAAAGCAGAACATTCATTAGCAGAAGTGATTCAAGGAATTGAAAGTGGGATGCCTGTTGATCTTGTGCAAATCGACATGACTCGTTGCTGGGATTATTTAGGTGAAATTGTTGGAGATAGTGTTCAAGATGAATTAATTACGCAGTTATTTAGTCAATTTTGTTTAGGAAAATAAAATTACCAAAGGAGAATACGATGCAAGAATATCAAGCAGAAGAATATGAAGTCATAGTAGTTGGTGCAGGTCATGCTGGATCAGAGGCTGCTCTTGCAGCTAGCCGTATGGGGTGTAAAACATTATTGTTAACCATCAATTTAGATATGGTTGCATTTATGCCTTGTAATCCATCAGTAGGAGGTCCTGCTAAAGGTGTAGTTGTTAGAGAGATTGATGCTCTCGGGGGCGAGATGGGGAAGAACATCGACAAAACATACATTCAAATGAGAATGTTGAATACAGGTAAAGGACCGGCTGTGCGTGCATTGCGTGCACAAGCAGATAAACATGCCTATGCTTCTGAAATGAAAAAAACCATTGAAATGGAGCAAAATTTGACATTACGCCAGGGTATTGTAGAGAAATTGATTGTTGAGGATGGTATTTGTAAAGGCGTTGTTACTGCAACTGGAGCTCGTTACCAAGCAAAATCGGTGATCATTACTGCTGGAACTGCGCTACGTGGGGAAATTATTATTGGTGAACTAAAATATTCTTCGGGACCTAATAATTCTCAACCATCCATTGGACTTGCTGATCATTTAAAAGAGTTAGGTTTAGAAATTGCGCGCTTCAAAACTGGTACGCCGCCACGTGTGAAGTCAAGTACCATCAACTATGATGTAACTGAGATCCAACCCGGTGACGAAGCCCCTAATCACTTTAGTTACAGTACACCAGATAGCCAATACAAAACCAATCAAGAACCTTGCTGGTTAACCTATACCAATGAACATACACATCAAATCATTAATGATAATATTCATCGTGCACCAATGTTTACTGGAATCGTTGAAGGGGTTGGAGCAAGGTACTGCCCTTCGATCGAGGACAAAATCGTACGTTTTGCCGATAAATCACGCCACCAATTATTTTTAGAGCCAGAAGGTTTAGATACCGAAGAAGTGTATGTCCAAGGACTTTCAACTTCTCTTCCAGAAGACGTCCAAGTCAATATGCTCCATTCGATTGCCGGGCTTGAAAAAGTTGAGATGATGCGTACGGGTTATGCTATTGAATATGATGTTGTAGTACCACATCAGTTACGACCAACGTTAGAAACAAAAGTCATCGCTAACCTTTTTACAGCAGGACAAACAAATGGAACGAGCGGATATGAAGAAGCAGCGGGTCAAGGATTGATTGCTGGCATAAATGCTGCTCTTAAGATTCAAGGAAAAGAGCCTTTTATTATGAAACGTAGTGATGGATACATCGGAGTAATGATCGATGATCTAGTAACAAAAGGGACTAATGAGCCATACCGTCTATTGACATCGAGAGCAGAATATCGGTTGTTGCTGCGTCACGATAATGCGGATCTTCGTCTAACAGAAGTCGGACACCAAATTGGCTTAGTGGAAGAGCCACAATACCAAGCCTATCTAACAAAAAAAACAGCTGTAGAAGAGGAAATCCAACGTCTAAAAAAAGTACGTATCAAACCAACACCATCTGTTCAAACTTTCCTCAAAGAGAAAGGAACCGCTCCATTAAAAGATGGTGTTCTAGCAAATGAATTTCTACGCCGTCCAGAAGTAAATTATCAAGAACTCTTGCAGTTTATCGAAGCAAACCCTGCATTAAAGCCGAAGGAAATTGAGCAAGTAGAGATTCAGATCAAATATGAAGGATATATCAAAAAAGCCCTTGAAAAAGTAGAAAAACTAAAACGCATGGAAGCAAAACGGATTCCTGAAAACATTGATTATGAAGCAATCAATGGTCTTGCAACTGAAGCAAAACAAAAACTACAAAAAATACAACCAGAAACCATCGCTCAGGCCAGCCGAATTAGTGGCGTAAATCCAGCCGACATAAGTATATTGATGGTCTACATCGAACAAGGAAAGATTGCGAAAATAACAGAACCAGCCTAAAGAGGCTGGTTTTTTTATTCGGAAAAGTCGTAATCTTTTTGGTGACTACCGTCTTTTTTAAATACTTCTACACCAGTTTTTTTATTTTCAGCGATTTCTTTTGCCCGAGCAATGGCATCTTCTTTAATATTAAAATGATCACTAGCTCGTTTAGCGCCTTCAGATAAAACAATCCATTTATCTTCTTCAAATTTTACTTGAACATTGGCTGTCAGAAGTTTTTTTGCATTTTTATTTTTGGTATGCGGATCATCTTTTTGAGGATTTTTTTCCTTACGAAATTCTTTCTTTTCTTCTTCACTGGCATTTTCTAGCCATTTTTCCGCTTGGCTAGTAGCAATAGGAATTGCCCGATCGTCTGTATAGCCATCATTCAACAAAGCATTTGCAATATCAATTGCTTTTTTTCGAACCAACGGATCCAAGTTTTTCATTGAAGCAGGATAATCTTTCATATTCCAAGGCATTTTGTACTCCCCCTTTTTTCTTTTAGTTTACCTACTTTTGCCAAAATATGGAAAAAATTGAATTTCAGTACGGAAAGAGAAATAAATTATTTTACCTTCTATATCCTTATTAAAACCCTCTTTGTGTACGCTTTCTTTGCTCATTTTTTATTGAAATTATTTTTGATTTTAAAATTAAATAAGCGTTATATTTCCAAAAAAAAATTTAATGGTTTAGAATTTTGTTATAGACAAAAGGAGGATGTAAGATGAGTGAACCTATTTTGAATGATCCGCGCGAACTTTATCAAACAGGTAAATTTAAAAAACAGGATCAAGATACTCCTGCTTTGCAAGAAGAAATGATGCCTGAGCCGGATTGTGGAGAAGAAACATATGAAGGAACAAATCAATTAGAAAATCGACGGGTACTGATTACGGGTGGAGATTCAGGAATTGGTCGAGCGGCAGCCATTGCTTTTGCACGAGAAGGGGCCGATATCGCCTTACATTTTTTTCCAGGAGAAGAAAAAGATGCCGAGGAAGTTGCTCACTATATCGAACATGCTGGACGTAAAGCTATCCTATTACCATATGATCTGAGAGATGAAGCAGCTCCTCAAGAAATCGTTGAAAAAGCAGTAAAAGGGCTAGGCGGTTTGGATACGCTTGTTTTGAACGCTGCGCAACAAATCACACGTCCCTCTATTTCAGAATTACCCTTTGAGCAAGTAAAAGATACGTTCATGGTGAATATATTATCCATGTTTGCTTTAGTTAAAGCTGCAGAACCTCATCTCCCAGCAGGTGGGGCCATTGTGACAACGACTTCTGTTCAAGCTTTTAGTCCAAGTGCTCATTTAATGGATTATGCTGCAACTAAGGCTGCTATTGCTAGTTTCACAGTTAGTTTGGCAAAACAGTTTGCTGAAAAGGGAATTAGAGTAAACGGTGTAGCACCAGGCCCAATTTGGACACCTCTACAGTTGGATCATGGACAACCTCAGGATCAGTTACCTGAATTTGGCCAAAATTCGTTGTTACAACGTGCAGGACAACCAGCCGAGTTAGCACCTGTGTATGTTTTTCTGGCGTCGAACAAAGCAAGCTATGTAACAGCTCAAATTTATGGAGTAACTGGTGGAGAAGCAATCAATCTATAAGAAGTGATCAAATATTAGGAGGTGTCTTATGAATAAAGGATGGAAAACTTTAGCGATTGTAGTTTCATTGATTTTTATTACTGTGTTATTGCCAATATTATTATTGGGCAATCCTTATTTTAGTTTACCGTTTGGCTTAGATCGAAAAGAAAGATTTATTTCCTTCTTTTTCACGAATTATTTCCTACAACAATATCTTTTTTGGGCAGCAGCAGTTCTAATTATCTTTTTCCTTTGTGTCATTCTAGTTATTATCTTCTATCCTAGAACAAAAGCTACTTTTGTTTTGAAAGAGGATAAAGGAACATTGTCGATTGATAAAAAAGCAATTGAAGGTTTAGTACGAACAAAGGTTAGTGAAAAAGAATTTGTTGATGGACCTAAAGTGAATGTTAAAGCAACTAAAAATCGAATCAGCGTAAAAATCAAAGGAAGATTAAAACGTACTTCTGCATTGGTAGGTAAAACAGAGAATTTGATGACTGAGATCCAGCAAGATTTGCAGAGAACGTTAGGATCAAGTGAAAAAGTCAAAGTCGATGTTTCTTATACGAACTACGAAGAACAGAACACTACAGAAAATCCACGTGTAGAATAGGAGGTCTATCAATGAAAGAGCTTGAACAATATAAGATCCCTATTATCTTTGGAGCGATTGGATTAGTGTTAGCTTTACTATTTGTCAGCATTGGCTTTTTCAAAACACTACTGATCATTATGCTCACAGGATTAGGCTTTGCCCTAGGGATGTACGTACAGAGAACGGGAATGTTAGATCAATTTCTAAAACAATAAGAACTCAGGAGGAATTTAAATGAATAACGAAAAAAACGAATTAAAAAATGAAAAACCAGTAAGTGCACATCCAGATCCAGTCGTACCAAACACGGATCATACGACAAAAGAAAACGATATTCCGATGACAGAAGCACCAGACCCAGTTGTACCTCATGCGCAAGAAGCGGTTGAACAGCACCAAGCAACAGTTGGAAACCAACATCATAATCAGACAGAAAAACCTAGTGGATTTCAAGGTCCTACTGGAGAAACATCCGTAAATGGTTCTTTGACCTATGATGATAAAGTTATTCAAAAAATTATTGGTATCGCTCTGGAAGATGTTGATGGTCTGTTAACAGTTGATGGAGGGTTTTTCTCAAATATTGCAGAGAAATTAGTAAATACAGATAATGTAACCTCTGGGATCAATACTGAAGTTGGCAAAAAACAAGTCGCTGTTGATATGGATATTGTGGTAGAGTACGGACGAAATATTCCAGAAGTTGCGGAGAGAGTTAAAGAAGTGATTCATAGAGAAGTAGCCAATATGACTCAACTAGATGTAATTGAAGTCAATATCAATGTGGTCGACATTAAGTCAGAAGCTGAGTATCAAGAAGATAGCGAGACAGTTCAAGATAAAGTCTCCAACGCGGCATCAAAAACAGGAGATTTTGCTTCTCGACAAACAGAAAAAGCTAAAGGTGCAGTAGAACGAACATCTGATCGTATGCAAGAAAATAATGAACCTCGCGTTCATTAATTAATAATAGAAAAAATAAGAGCTATCCTTCATGTTGAAGGGTAGCTCTTATTTTATCGATCAATTTTTTTGAAAAACAGATTCTTTCTATATTATTTAACTAAAAAATTGATAGAACTGATAATACACTTTTACAGCTGCTTACTGACTATTCATACAAGTAACAATTTCATCAGAATACAGATACAATTTTGTAATTGTATTTTTTAAGTCTAGTGAGTTAGTATTTACCGGTCATGGAAAATGATGCATTTTTTTGTCTGAGTACAAGTTCAAATTTTTGCCATAAACTAACCACAAACAATTAAATAAAAACCGTCGAGGAAAAATTAAAATCTCTTTGAAAGCAATGTATTCCTATTGCATCTCAAAACTTTTTGCGTTAAAGTAGGAATTAGTCTGTGAAACATTTTTCTGTTTCACAAAAATAGAAAGGATTCATTATGCTGCCAGAAGAATTTCAAAAACAATTATCTATTCAAGGAATTGAGTTGTCATCTGAACAGCTCAAGCAATTTGCTACTTACTATGATCGGTTGATTGAATGGAATCAAAAAATGAACCTCACTGCAATTACCGATCAAAAAGAAGTATATTTGAAACACTTTTATGATTCGATTTCTTTAGCTTTTGTGACAGCATTCAAAGAAGATGCACATTTATGTGATGTCGGTTCTGGAGCAGGTTTTCCTAGTATTCCATTGAAAATCATCTTCCCACAACTAAAGATAACAATCGTTGATTCACTGAATAAACGGATTACTTTTCTACAAACTTTAGTGGCAGATTTAGGTTTAAAAGATGTTTACTTGTTTCACGATCGAGCAGAAACATTTGGTCAAAAAGAGTTCCGAGAATCCTTTGATTATGTCACTGCTCGAGCAGTAGCTCGTTTAAATATTTTAACGGAACTATGCTTGCCTCTCGTTAAAAAGAACGGGTATTTCTTTGCCTTAAAAGCAGCAAAAAGCGAAGAAGAATTAATAGAAGCAAAATCAGCAATCGCATTACTTGGTGGTAAGTTTATTGAAGAAAAAAAATTGACATTGCCTGTTAGTAATGATGAACGGCATCTTTTGATCATCAAAAAAACGAAAGAAACGCCAAAAAAATACCCGCGCAAACCTGGTTTGCCGGCGAAACAACCAATCAAGTAGGAGGAAGCAGAATGGCACGTATTATTTCGGTGGCAAATCAAAAAGGCGGCGTAGGCAAAACAACAACTACAGTCAACCTGGGTGCTTGTTTGGCTTATGTAGGAAAAAAAGTCTTACTAGTAGATATTGAT
Source organism: Enterococcus sp. ARL09-542 (assembly GCF_005234805.1). Lineage (NCBI taxonomy): Bacteria > Bacillati > Bacillota > Bacilli > Lactobacillales > Enterococcaceae > Enterococcus > Enterococcus sp. ARL09-542. The sequence goes on along the minus strand of NZ_QPQX01000016.1, from coordinate 10,033 downwards.
GCTCAAGGAAACGCCACAAGTGGAGTAGGAATTCGTAAACCAGATGTTGATAAAGATATCTACGATGTATTGGTGAATGAAACACCAATCGTAGAGGCAATATTGCCAAGTAGTCGTGAGAATTTAGATATTGTTCCTGCGACGATTCAATTAGCTGGTGCTGAAATTGAATTAACTTCAATGATGGCTCGGGAATCTCGTTTGAAATCGGCATTGAATGAAATCAAAGATCAATATGACTATATATTTATTGATTGCCCCCCCTCTCTTGGACATTTGACGATCAACGCATTTACAGCCAGCGACTCTATTTTAATACCCGTTCAATGTGAATATTACGCATTGGAAGGACTAAGTCAGTTATTGAATACCGTGCGTCTAGTTCAAAAGCACTTTAATCCTGAATTAGAAATTGAAGGTGTTTTGTTGACAATGTACGATGCACGGACAAATCTAGGTGCTGAAGTAGTAGAAGAAGTTCGTCGTTATTTCCAAGAAAAAGTTTATGAGACAATTATTCCACGTAATGTACGCTTATCAGAAGCCCCAAGTCATGGTCTATCTATTATTGATTATGATCCACGTTCAAAGGGTGCTGAAGTATATCAGACATTAGCAAAGGAAGTGTTGACTCGTGAAAAATAAAGGGAAAGGTTTAGGACGGGGGATCGATGCACTATTTCAAGATCTTCAAGGCTTAGAAGAAGTAGATATCAAAACAGAGGAAGTGGTTGAGCTCCCTTTAAATGAATTAAGACCAAACCCTTACCAGCCACGTAAAACCTTCGATGAAGTCTCACTTCAAGAACTAGCTAATTCAATTCAACACGCAGGTGTTTTTCAGCCGATTATTGTTAGAAAATCTACTGTAAAGGGCTATGAAATCATTGCTGGTGAACGACGTTTTCGTGCATCCAAGTTAGCAAAAAAAGAAACGATACCTGCAATTATCCGTGATTTTGATGAAGAAGCAATGATGCAAGTAGCTGTTCTAGAGAATCTGCAAAGAGAAGATTTAAATCCTTTAGAAGAAGCTGAAGCGTATGAAATGCTGATGAAAAATCTTAAATTAACACAAGCAGAAGTGGCAACACGATTAGGCAAAAGTCGTCCTTATATTGCAAATTATCTTCGTCTATTATCATTGCCAAAGTTGGTAAAAGAGATGGTACAAGATGAACGCTTATCAATGGGACAGGCGCGCACACTGCTAGGGTTAAAAAACAAAGATCTGATTTTAAAATTAGCCAATCGATGTGTGAAAGAAAATCTTACTGTTCGCCAATTAGAACAATTAGTGTCTGAAATGAATGATGCTAAAAATGAGAAGAAGAAAATTCCTCGTTTGATTCGTGAAAAACCCTATTATTTGCGGGAAAGTGAAGAACGACTAATGGACAAGTTTGGGACAAATGTTGAAATCCATGAAAAGGAAGGTAAGGGGAAAATAGAGATTGAGTACCTTTCACAGAAAGATTTAACACGAATCCTTGATTTATTGAACATTCAATTTGATGAAGCTTGAGGTGATAAATATGTATGATCTTGGTGACATTGTTGAAATGAAGAAACCCCATGCATGTAAAGCAAACCGTTGGGAAATTATCCGTATGGGTGCGGACATCAAAATAAAATGTACGAACTGTGGCCATATTGTTATGCTTACTCGCCGTGAGTTCGACAAAAAAATGAAAAAAATCCTAGAAAAAAAAGAGAAAGAGTGAAATAATAAATGGCTTTAACTGCTGGAATCGTTGGACTACCTAATGTAGGTAAATCTACTTTATTTAATGCTATAACGAAAGCTGGAGCGGAAGCAGCAAACTATCCTTTTGCTACGATCGATCCAAATGTAGGGATGGTGGAAGTCCCTGATTGGCGTTTACAACGTTTGACGGAATTAGTACATCCAAAAAAAACTGTACCGACAACATTTGAATTTACGGATATCGCAGGAATCGTTCGCGGAGCTAGTAAAGGAGAAGGACTAGGAAATCAATTTCTAAGTCATATCCGTCAGGTAGATGCTATTTGTCATGTAGTCCGTTGTTTTGATGATGACAATATTACACACGTTGAAGGACGGGTAGATCCACTAGCGGATATCGATACTATTAATTTAGAATTAGTCTTGGCTGATTTAGAATCTATCAATAAACGTTATGCACGTGTTGCTAAAGTTGCGAAAACAAAAGATAAAGATGCTGTAGCTGAATTAGCAGTTTTAGATAAAATTAAACCTGTTTTAGAAGAAGGTCTATCCGCACGTTCTATTGAATTTACTGAAGAAGAACAAAAAATCGTTAGAGGATTGTTTTTGCTGACAACAAAACCTGTTCTATATGTAGCAAACGTTGCAGAAGATGATGTGGCAAATGCAGAAGAGAATCCCTATATTAAAAGTGTGAAAGAATTTGCCGAGAGTGAACATGCGGAAGTGATCGTCATTAGTGCTCGAGCAGAAGAAGAAATCGCTGAATTGGATGATGAAGATAAAGCAGAATTTTTGGAAGCTTTAGGCATTGAAGAATCTGGTTTAGATCAACTGATTCGTGCGGCCTATGATTTATTAGGATTAGCCACTTACTTTACAGCTGGGGAACAAGAGGTTCGTGCATGGACTTTCCGAAAAGGAATCAAAGCGCCTCAAGCTGCAGGAATTATTCATACAGATTTCGAGCGAGGGTTTATCCGTGCAGAAACTGTTTCCTTTGAAGATTTGGATAAGTATGGCAATATGCATGCAGCAAAAGAAGCTGGGCGTGTTCGTTTAGAAGGAAAAGAATACGTCGTTCAAGACGGCGATGTTATGTTATTCCGTTTTAATGTATAAAAGGCTTTCTTCCAAAAAAAAATATGGTAAAATGTCCTTTGTGAAGAAATCACGCAGAAGGGAGAAATGATTTATGGAACCAGAAACTCTGCGCTCGTATGTTTCCGAAAATCGTGAATTAGAAAAACAACTAACAAAACGTAACCAACAATATATTTTTGATTTAAAAAAATCTTTGGAGGCAGCTAATCTTTCTGAAGAAGAAAAAACTGTCGCATTACATGAGATGTTACCGATTCTTGTTCAAGAACAAAAAGGTGGTAAAACCGCTAGACAACTTTTTGGGACAGTCTCTGAACGTACGGAAGCAATCATCACGAAGCCAGTTGAACAAAAAGAATCAGGTCCATTCTTGATGTGGTTAGACAATACGTTGCTTATTTTAGGTATTTTTGGATTAATGCTCGGCGTGATGGGGGTATTTACAAAAGGTCAAGCACAGCCTTACGGATTGTTGACCCTCTTCTTAATGGCCATGTTAGCTGGTTGGGTCTTCTACTTAATGTACAAGTACATGTATCAATATGAACGTCCAGGCGCAGATAAAAGTAAACGTCCGAAAATGTGGAAAATTATTTTGATTTTAGTTGGAGCTTTCTTAGTATGGATCGTGACTATCTCACTTTCTGCTATGCTTCAACCACCACTTAATCCACAGGTCGACCCATTAATCGAAATTGTGATTGGGGCTGTGGCACTAGCAGCTAAATATTACTTGAAGAAGAAATACAATATTATTAGTAGCTTATCTGTTCCTAGAGGATAATAATAAGTTCCCACATGTCATTCATGCGTGTGGGTCTTTTTTATTATGTGTCATACAAGAGGGAGAAAATAGAAATCTTTTGTGATTCTGGCTGTTTTCTCAGATTACACAGGAATAAATAAGAAAGCTTTCCGAATAGTTGACTTATGAAAAAATATTTGCTATTTTTTTAAAAATACATATTAACTTTAAGGAGTGGTTACAAAAATGTCCAACTGGGAAACCAAATTTGTAAAAAAAGGGTTAACGTTTGATGATGTATTATTGATACCTGCAGAAAGTCATGTGTTGCCAAATGATGTGGATATGCATGTGCAGCTTGCAAAAAATATTACGTTAAATATACCGATCATGAGTGCCAGTATGGATACAGTAACTGATAGTAAAATGGCAATATCAATGGCTCGTCAAGGTGGATTAGGGGTCATTCATAAAAATATGAGTATTGCTGCCCAAGCAGATGAAGTGCGGAAAGTAAAACGTTCTGAAAGTGGCGTAATCATTGATCCGTTCTTCTTAACACCTAGTCATCTAGTAGCAGATGCAGAACACCTTATGAGTAAATACCGAATCAGCGGTGTCCCTATTGTTGAAACAATGGAGAATCGTAAACTAGTTGGAATCATCACGAATCGAGATATGCGTTTTGTTACGGATTATTCAATCGCAATTTCTGATGTAATGACCAAAGAAAAATTAGTTACGGCACCGGTTGGTACTTCTTTGAAAGATGCAGAGAAAATCTTGCAAAAACATAAGATCGAAAAATTACCGATCGTTGATGATGAAGGTATTTTAAGTGGATTGATTACGATCAAAGATATTGAAAAAGTCATTGAATTCCCCAACGCGGCTAAAGACACTCATGGCCGTTTATTAGTAGCGGCAGCTGTAGGTGTGACCAGTGATACCTTTGAAAGAGCACAAGCATTGTTAGATGCTGGAGCAGATGCGATCGTAATCGATACTGCTCATGGACATAGTGCAGGCGTACTGCGTAAAATTTCTGAAATCAGAGCACATTTTCCTGAAGCAACATTAATTGCAGGGAATGTCGCAACTGCTGAGGGAACAAAAGCTCTATACGACGCTGGTGTAGATGTCGTTAAAGTTGGTATTGGTCCTGGTTCCATCTGTACGACACGTGTTGTCGCTGGTGTAGGTGTCCCTCAGTTAACGGCTATTTATGATGCTGCCTCAGTGGCTCGACAATATGGAAAAGCCATTATTGCAGATGGTGGTATCAAATATTCTGGTGATATTGTCAAAGCTTTGGCTGCTGGCGGACATGCAGTTATGCTAGGAAGTATGTTGGCAGGAACGGATGAATCTCCAGGGGAATTTGAAATTTATCAAGGTCGACGTTTCAAAACCTATCGGGGAATGGGGTCACTAGGAGCTATGGAAAAAGGTTCAAGTGATCGTTATTTCCAAGGTGGAGTTAATGAAGCAAATAAACTTGTTCCAGAAGGAATTGAAGGCCGAGTGGCTTATAAAGGCAGTGTTGCAGATATTTTATTCCAAATGATCGGCGGTCTAAAATCAGGGATGGGATATGTTGGAGCAGCGAACTTAAAACAACTAAGAGATGAAGCACAGTTTATCCAAATGAGCGGAAATGGTTTGAAAGAATCTCACCCTCACGATGTGCAAATTACTAAAGAAGCACCAAACTATTCTGTGAAGTCTTAGAAATTGTTTCACGTGAAAACATTAAATAAAAAATGGCGGCCAGTAGTCTTAATAAGACACTGACCGCCATTTTTTGTATGGGAAAATTATTCATTTGATTTCAATGCGTCGATCATATCAACATGCTTCAATTTATAATGAGTAACCAACATAACAATGATTGTAAATAAAATGGTCATGCCGCCGGCTAACGCATAAGCAGCCCAACTAATCACTAATGGAAAAACCATGTTTTCCATCGATGCCTGTCGGAGAATAAAATCAGTCAGTAAGTATCCGACTCCATAACCAGCTAGGATCCCTAGCAAAGTAAAGACAACATTCTCACGAACAATATACATTGTAACTTCTTTGTCGTAAAAACCTAAAACTTTAATTGTAGAGAGTTCCCGAATCCTTTCCGATACATTAATGTTTGTTAAATTGTATAGAACAACAAATGCCAAGGCACCAGATAAAATGACCAAGATAAGAACAATGGAATTCAGATTCCCCATGGACTCATTTTGCGCTTTGATTTGACTAGACAGGAAGGTAGTATTCTGAACTTGGTCTGTTTTCAATAGTTCTTTAGCTAATGCGTCTTCTTGCTTTTGTTCCATCTTTTTACTCTTGATAAGAAGCGATGTAGGCTGATAGTTCGTATTTGTTGCTTTTTCATAGTCATTTCTAGAAAGATAAAGTGAGTTACCTAAATAATTTTCAGCGATACCAGCTATCTTCACTGTTACAGCTGTTTGATCCTTATCATAAAAGGTTAGCTCATCTCCAATGTGGATATCAAAAAGCTCCGCATATTTCATCGTTAGGATGGCCCCATCATCTAGTGACATTTTTTTTCCATCGGTAGAGTGTAGATGCATATAGTTCGAGAATGAGTCAGTATCAGAAGGTACCACTAAAGACAGACTTTGCTTTCCTTGTTCTTTGGACCGTAACTCAATTGTTTCATTCAATACAAGCAGGGATTGTTGAATTGTTGGATCTTCTTCTAATATTTCAAAAACTTCGGTATTGTTTGTTTTACTATCTTTTAATGTGACGATTGCTTGATAATCAGTGATAGGACCAAATTGTTTTTGCGAAACAGCACTTAATGAATCTTTTAGACCCACTCCAGCGACCATAAGTCCTGCACATCCTGCGATCCCAATTATTGCCATAATCATTCGTGATTTATAGCGAAAAATGTTTCGGTAACTGATTTTTTGATTAAAGCTCAAGCGTGACCAAAGTGGTTGAATGTATTCTAGAAAAATTCTTTTCCCTGGCTTTGGTGCACGTGCCTGCAATAGTTGCGCTGGTTTTTCTCGCAAATCACGATAGAGGACAACAAGGGCTGCACCTAAAGTAGCAAGAATAAAGGCGACTGTAGCTTGAATGATTGGCCCCCAAACATAGTAAACCCGGACACCACCTAAAAGATACCGTTCACTAGAAAGAAAATAGATTAATCGAGGTAGAAATTCGATACCTAGTACAGCTCCTAAGAGAATTCCTATACTAGATGATAAAAGAGCATAGATGATATATTTTCGAGCTATCTCTCTTTTTGCATATCCCAAAGCCTTTAATGTGCCAATTTCTTTTCGATTTTCTTCTACCATTCTAGTCATGGTGGTAAAAGTTATTAAAGCTGCTACAAAAAAGAAGAATACTGGAAAGACATTTGCAATTGCCGCTATACGATCAGATAAACCGCCGTATTCTTGAAACCCAGGATTATCTTTTCTTAGATTAAATAAATAAGTAGGCTCTTCCATTTCATTTATTTCATTTTCTTTTTTTTGTAATGTAGATTCTGCATCAGCTAACTTCTCTTTTTCTTCATTGATTTGATTTTGTTGTTTAATCAATGTCGATTCAGCAGTTTTCAGTTGTTCAATAGCACCAGCTTGTTGTTGAGACGGTAACAGAAGGGTTGCACTTTTTTGTTGTTCAATCTGAGCTTTAGCAGCATCTAATTCTGTTTGTGCATCTAATAGCTGTGCTTTTCCAGTTTCAATTTTTTCCTTAGCAGGTTTCAATTCTTCCATTGCGTCATGTTTGATTTCTGCTACACGTTCTTGTGGACGATCAGCAAAAAGCGTTTCTACTTTTTCTTGATTCTTTTCCATTTTTTCTTGATAGGAATCAGAGTAAGTTTCTAAATCTTTCACATTATCAAAAGACAGATAGAGCACCGATTGGACATCACTCAGAAATTGATTTTCGGGAAGGTAAGCAAAATATGTTACTGTACCACTGCCAACATTCGCATAGCCTCGTTCAGCTTTACTGATAAATAGGGGCGAGTTGGCAAAACCAACGATTTTGAAGTTTTTATCCTTTATAGTATCCTGCGAGTCGATAGTATAAGTATCGTTTAACTGATAGCCATATTCTTTCGCTTGTGTATCTAAGACAATTTCATTGCTATTCTTTGGTAAATGGCCTTCTTCAAGGATTAATGCGTTTTGTTTTTGGCTTTTGTTGTAAGAATTGATTTGGACAACTTCATCTGCTTCTGCTACATAATAAAATTGATAGCCTGATTCCACTTGAATCCCTGACTCTTTAGCTACTTTAAGATCTTGATCGGTGATACCTAGTGTTGATGTAACCTGTATATCAGCTAAGTTATGTTCATCAACATAAGTACTTGCAGAATGATTCAAAATAGGCCCAGTTGCTTTGACACCTACATACAAAAAAGTACCTAGAAAGATGATTAAAACAATAGCGATAAATCTTCCTTTAGACTGTTTGATTTCTCGTAAGCTTGCTTTTAAATACGTCTTATTTTTCATTTGTTTCCTCCTACCAAACGATCTCATCGATTGAAATAGGGGATTCATTAATTTCTACAGAGCGCACTGTAGCATCATTAATACGAATCACGCGATCAGCAATGGGAGCAATGGCACTGTTGTGCGTAATGATTAAAACAGTATTTCCAGCTTGACGACTTGCGCTTTGCAACAGCTTCAATACTTGTTTACCGGTTTCAAAATCTAATGCTCCTGTTGGTTCGTCACAAAGAAGTAATTTCGGATTTTTTGCTAGCGCTCGGGCAATGGACACTCGTTGCTGTTCGCCACCTGATAATTGAGAAGGAAAGTTATTGGACCTATTTTCTAATCCTACTTGCTTAAGCACAGCATCTGGGTCAAGTGCGTTCGGTGATATCTCTGTTGCTAACTCGATATTTTCTTTTGCTGTTAGATTTGGGACTAAATTATAAAATTGAAAAACGAAGCCTACATCTTTGCGCCGATATTCTGTAAGTTGTTTATCCGAAAATTGTGCAATATCAATATTATCGATAATGATTTGACCTTCATCAGGTGAATCCATCCCACCTAATATATTTAGAATAGTCGATTTTCCAGCTCCGCTTGGACCTAAAATAACGACTAGTTCTCCTTCTTCAATTGAAAAGGATAGGTCTTCATTAGCGGTAATCGTGGTTTCGCCCATTTTATATCTTTTATACGTATTTTTTACTTCTACATAACTCATATAACGCCTCCATATTTTGAACACCTGTTGATTTAATCACATAGCGTTAGTATACTAAGAAAGAAAAAAAGGGGCAATCCTCAAATCTTATTCATCTGTTATTAAATAAACATTTAAGTTATTTTTGTATAGAAAGGATTGAAGTTATGGTAGGAATAGTTGGAAATCGCCGAACACAATATACAAAAAAAGTGATTCGAAAAGCATTTCAAGAGATTTTGATGGAAAAAGAATTTGAAAAAATCACAATTACAGAGATTGCCCAGCGTGCTGATATCAATCGAGGAACTTTTTATAAGTATTACAAAGATACTGCAGACCTTTTAGAGGAGATTGAGAAAGAAATCGTTGAACAAATTGCAGATAATTTGCAACAAGAAAATCTCCCATTAGATCTATGGCTAGAAAAATTATTACTTATACTGCAAGAAAATCCTAGTGTAAGTCATTTGATTCTGCTTAATAACAGTCATTTATTAGATTTGTTATTGGAAAAAATCAGACCGGAAACGTTTAAACGCTTTACTATTTATTTCGAAGATGCAACAAGAGAAGAATTAGAGTTATGTTTGAGTTATTTTGTCTGTGGCTCGATCGGGTTGATTGAACGCTGGCTAAAAGATTTTTCTGAGATGCAGCCTAAAGCAGTTTCTCATTTACTTATTCAAATATTTACTACAAATGTTTATGAATAAAAGAAAAGCGAACGCCAATACGTTCGCTTTTCTTTTATTCTACTAGTCGTTCATCATTCATACCAAAATATTGATGCAATGGTTTTTGTTTTCCTGACAATAGTTGATCGATCGTCACAAATTCGTATCCTTCATGTTTTAACATAGAGATCAATCCTGGTACAGCTTTGACTGATTCAGGATGGATATCGTGGATTAAGATGATTGCGCCATTAAAGACATTCTGTTTAACAACATTATTGATTGTTCCAGGATTTTTTGATTTCCAATCCTGTGAGTCAATATCCCATTGAATAATTGGCATGCCAATTGTTTCAGCACTTTTTTTATCAATAGCGCCATAAGGGGGACGGATATTGCGAGGCAAGACGCCTGTAGCCTTGAAAATAGCTTTGTTGGTTTTATTTATTTCCCTTTGTAATTCATCTGTCGAAAGTGTATTCAATTGTGGATGAGAATACGAGTGACTTGCTACCTCATGACCCTCGTCGTGGACTTGTTTTGCAACATCTGGATTTTGATCCACCATCTGTCCTAACATGAAAA
>NZ_QPQX01000015.1:0-66583 GCF_005234805.1 Enterococcus sp. ARL09-542 | reverse complement strand
TTCCGTGCTGTACTGTTGCTATTTTGCATGATATAAAAGCCGTTGTATTTTACTTCACCTTTATCAGCAATAGTGTTCGTATTTGTGAAATCTGCCCCTAAAATATTATGTCCTTGGTAGGTTCCACTTGATTTAATTGTCCAAAGTTTGTAATATTTATCTTTCTTTCGAAATTCCGGATCTAAAACCTGGTTCTCTGCACTATCAATCGAGATATTAGAAAATATCCGAGGATTAACATCATAGGAAACGCCATCTGGTACAATCCAATTAATTGTACCTGTTCCAGCCCGCATGATGTCGTCAATTGCGGTATCCCCTTCTGGAATTGCATAGTATAATTTTTCGGGTTCGTCACTAAAAATCAGTGCCTTGGGATCTTTTTGAGCAAGTAATTCAGCCAGTAAATGTCTTTTTTTATTGACTTCACCGACCAATGCGAACCCCATCGGGATTGTTCTTCTACCGATCGTTCGATCAACATATTTTTCACCATCTGACCGCCCAACCTTTTGTGTTTGATAATCAATTTCAGGCAGCAAACCTCTATCAAGAGAGGTCACTATCATATATTTTGTAATATCATAGCCTGCATACGTAACTGTTACCACGCAATCCCCTCCTGACTTCGCTTCTGTCTACGTTGCATTTTTTGGATTTCTTCCCAGCTGAATTTAGCTACTGCCTTCCCAACTTTTTGATTATTCATTTCTATTGTTACTGGTATTTCAAATACAGTGCCAACCATAGAAGTGTCCCTTGAAATATCTGGTTCATAGGCATGGCTTGCTAATTGGTTAAGCATATTTCTACTTTGCATCCGATTTGTTTCTAGGTCTAAGTGTGCTGTAGGACTAAACCAGGTGCTGATTTCATCAGCCATACCGCTAACAGTACGTTGCACATTCTTAAAGTTCGACTGTAGACTTTTATCAAACCCACTCATAATTGCTTGTCCTGCTGGAATCAGTAACTTTTTATCATAACTGATCGGACCTTTATGCTCTTTGATCCAGTCAGCAATTCCACCAACAAAGTTTTTTACACCTTCCCATGATGATTTCAATCCACCTAAAAAACCATCCATGATTGCTCGTCCAGCGCCTGCCAAGCTAATATTTTTCAGGCCATCAAAAAATCCTTTTATTGCATTAATACCATTTCGAACAATATCCTTACCATAATTCATGAAATTGGAGAATGTATTTCGAATAAAACTACCAAAAGCAGATACTATTCCTCTTATACCAGATAGAACACCTGACCAGTCACCACGAATTGCTGACAAAACTACTTTTATAATATTTTTAGCTACTTGCATAACAGTATTTATTGTGTTGCTGATTTGGCTGAATACCAACTTAACAACAGCTAAAATATTATTTAATGTATTCGAAAATATTGATTTTACAAGGTTCAAGACTACTTGAGTAACAGTTTTTATCGATGATCCCCATTGATCCCAAAATGATTTTACATTGCTGAGAACAGTTGTTACTATGGTGCTTATTGCATTCAGCACTACTGAAATTAAAGACTGTAGTGAATTCCACAATGTGCTTGCTGTTGTAAAGAATCCTTGTTGATTCGCATTCCACCATTGCGAAAGTGTGTCCCATATCATCTTAATAAAATCTGCTATACCACTGATTATCGGTTGTAAAAAAGCAGTGACAGCAGTCCAAATTTCTATTACTTTTGTTCTAAACTGCTCGTTTGTTTGCCACAAATAAACAATTCCCGCAGCCAAAGCAGCAACAGCAGCTATAATGATTGTGACTGGTCCACCTATTGCTGTAACCAATGTAGAAAAGCCAACCTTCAGCAATGTTAAAGCACCTGCAGCTGATTTAATCATGCTAAAAGCAGTAACTAATCCTTTGATTGCTGTTCCAACCGTAGTAATCACAGGGATAATTGTCGACAATGTCTTAAACGTTGCAAACCCCACAGCCAGTGCTCCTAACAATTTGCCGAAATTCTGTACCACAGATTGATTCTGGCTGACCCAATCAATAATCCCTTGTAATGCTGGCACTACATAATTTAAGATTGCCTCTGTAATTGCTGAACTAACGGACCAAACTTTATCAACGAGAAAATCTAGAATCGGTAAAATGAACTGTTGAAACCCATCAAAAGCTCCAATCAGAACATCAATTGCTAAGGGTACTGCATATGATAAAACGCCAGAAATCGCAATTGCCCATCCACTAAACATCGCGGTGAGCTTTGTTAAGATTGGCTGTATGCCTTGAATAACCTTTTGAAATACTTTCTTTATATCCCCTACACGATCTTTTATTTGCAGTGACATATTTTGTAAATCAAAACTAATCCATTTGATCGCATCTTGTATCCACAATAAAACCCCTGATTTAGCTAGAGAACCTCCGTCCATTCCTTTCATAAGATTATTTATGAAGTCTTTACCGGCATTTAGAAAAAGTGGTGCAGCATTACTAAAAAATGTTGCAATAACACCAGGAAGAGCTTTAATGATATTTACAACCATCGGAACAAAATTCCCAAGTAAAAATGTCGATGTCGTCTCTGCTAAAGCTTTTAAAGATGGTTTTATATCTTGTCCTAGTGCTAACTTTCCTAAAACATTAGAAAATGCAGCCTTCATAGAGGCTAATGAACCACTAAAGATTTCCGCAGATTCTTTCGCGGTTGTGCCAGTGATATCTAATTCTTCTTGTACAGCATGTATTGCTTCGTACACATCACTCAAATTATTAATATCATACTTAACACCAGTTAATTTTTGAGCATCTGCTAACAAACGCTCCATTTCCGTTTTTGTACCACCATAACCTAACTTTAAGTTGTCTAGCATTGTATAGTTCTGTTTTGCAAATCCTTGATAGGCGTTTTGGATATCTCCCATGTTTGTACCCATTTTATTGGCATTATCAGACATATCAATCATCGCCATATTTGCAATATCAGCAGCTTTTTCAGTATCTCCGCCAACGGACTGTAACAAGCTGGCACTAAAGCTAGTAACATTTTCCATGTATGCATTAGCTGATAAACCAGATGACCTATACGCTTCATCAGCATATTTCTTAACTTTATCTGCACTACCTTTAAAAAGTGTCTCAATACCTCCTAGAGACTGCTGCAGATCTGCTCCTTCCGTGAGTGCTGCTGAAAAAGCTTTCCCAATTGCAGCTGTAGCAATTAATCCTTTAACAATTGATACAAATTTGCCTCCTAGCGCATTACCAGCACTTGCTCCAGCTGAAGTAGCTTCTGGATCCAATTGTTTTTGAATAGCTCCAGAAATGCCTTTTGCAGAAGGGACAATCTGCACATATGCTTGTCCTAACTCTGTAGCCATTACTTGTCACCTCCCATGATCCCTTTTAGAAGTTTTTCTCTTTCTTTCTCAAATTCCTTGCCAGAATCGAATACAATTTCGTTTTTCTTTATAGAAATATCTTTTGTTCTTGTTAGTGATTCCAGAATAGAATCGGGCTTATTTCTTCCGTTTTGTCCGTCTTTTGTTTTAAACCAAAGTAAATAACTTAATTTATCACTAATTCCAGCTAACAATAGTGTCGCTGTTGAAACTTCTTGCCCGCTTAGACGCATTTTGATTCTGGAATCCTCACTTAAACCACAAGAAAAGACAGCTACCTTCAATAGAGGTAACTGTCTGTAGTCGAAAATTTGATATGTCTCGGCTAGATCACAAATCAATGCATCTTCATCGATCTTGATCATTCTAGCAAGGGTTATTATTTTTTTAATTCGGCCTGCTTTTGTAGGATTTCTGTGATTTCTGCTTCCATCGATTCACTTGGAACGAATCCATCCTTTGTTCGCAAATGATCCTTTAATCTTTTTGTCTGTTCCTTACCTAACATCAAGTTTACAACTTTCCCCATTAAAAGAGGATTCTCTTCTAGTTCACCAAGTGTTTCTGCCAATTCATAATTGTTAAGACGTTCTTTAGAAATGTTGTATTCAAAACCCGATTCTGTTTTACCTGTAATCATTCTTTTCACCTATTCCTTCGTTAGAGTAATCGGTTCAGTCCATGCCGAACCAGTATAAGGCCCATCGTGTAGATAACGAGCTTTCTCAATATCTGTTGCTCCCACACCCTTTTCTCTATATGTCTGAACATAGAGATAAATCTTATCTCCAGCTGTCAACTCTGGTACATCTCCAGTCGCTAAAGTCCATGAGTCTGTTTCTGCATAACCCATATTGACCGCTTGCGCTGGGTCTGACTGATTAGCATTTCCATAGTGGATAATGTAGCTCTGACCTTCTTCGACAGCTTCCCAATTAAGAGTAATTGAGCCATTAGTTTCGAATTCCCCGGTTACATTCCGGGGCGCATTAGGGCGTACTTGGTTTATCTCCAGCTTTCTGGATATATTCATAGTGAGTATTTCCATCTTCATCCGGTACTGCAGTTAGAGTAGTTTCGTAGCCAATCGCATCTTCATCTGCATAAGAAATATCACCGATCTCAGACACTTTTCCAGAGGGAATAACAATTCGCTTCAAAATACCAGCTTTCAAGATCATATCAACAACAAGTACATGTTCTGCGAGCTCAGTTGAGTTAGCCGTTATTTTTATTCCCGTTTCTAAAGTGCCTTGTACATTCCCTTTTCCGTACACTTCTTTCAAGACTTCAACATTTAAAGCTTCAATCAGCGTATACGTAAAGGTATCTTCTTTTTCTGATTGTACAGTTGCTACTGTATCTCCGCCCCAAGCTTTAATATTTTCTGAGGAAGGCGAGTTAGCATTCTTTAGCCCGTCCTCAGAAATGTACCCTAAGCTTTTAAATTCTTCACTTAACTCTGTAATTGCCGAGGTTGGCAAAACAGTTCCTGCAGGCGCTGAATAAATTGCACCACCTATTTTAGGTTTTGCTGTTGAAACATTTTTTGCATCTGACATTGTTTAATACCTCCTAATAATGATTAATATCAAATACTGCTTGATATCTATATTCTTTTGTTGTAGTATCCGTAAAATTATAGTCACTGTTTAGGCGAACATCACTGATTTCATCAATCTCAATAAGCTGTTCTACAACCCTTTTGACTTCCTCATTCAATTTTGCTGCCTCATATAGTGACTTTGCATAGCTTTGAAATGCAAATGTAGCAGACATAAGATAGTTTCTTTTGCTACTTCCTGTTTTTTCAAAAATCACATAGCTTTCAGGCATCTCGCCTTGTTTCTCTAAAAAAGGCGGTACGGATAAATGCTCATCTAGAAATTGTTTAATCACAATCTCGATCATTTACCGCACCGCCTTTAAAAGAGTATTATTTTTCATATTATCCTTCTTAGCTTTGTATGAATCAGCATAAACCATTGCATTGGCACGTGACTTCCCCACATAAACATCCTGTCCATAACCCTCGCCAGCACGATTTTTGATTGCTGTCGCTTTTTCCGTCAAAACATTTTGCATTTCAGTAGATTTAAGCAATTGACCTACTCCAGAATAATTGAGCTTAAATTTATTTTTAGCCATAACGTTCCACCATCACTTTCTTATTCCAATCTAGTGGTATTAGAGATTCAATACCCTCAATAGGAAATCCAAATGTCCGCCATCGTTGGCCAAAGAATTTGACTTCTTTATTTTCCCAATCATTGGTATCACCTTTAGGAATTGCCAATGTGTACACTGCTTTTTTACCGGTCAGCGTCAATTGATTCACAATATCATCAGATGATGTAGGACTTACTAAGACATTTTCAATCTCAATTTCTTGATCTTCATAGATGGGATTGCTGAAGGGATCGATTCCTGTTTTTACCTTATCGATCAAAATGATTGTTATTCCTTTGATCTTAGCCATAGAAATCAATCACTCCATATCGTTGCCTCCGTAATCCTAAACGACTCAATTCACTGTTTTTGATAAACAATCCGCCACCAGGAACTAGATAGGAACCTGACCAGGAATAACCCAATGCACTTTCTGTTGTTTGAATCATTGGCTCCTGATCAGTTGACGTCATAAGTGTTCGTGCAACAATGTCAACTGTCACGGACTTCACTACATTAGTGAAATAAGGAGGCTTTTCATTGATCATCTTGTCTAAGTCTTTACCCACTCGTCCGGCTTCTTCACGTAGCGAATCAGAAACAATGATAAGTAGTTGCTTGGCACGTTCGATTTCATCAGCTTTTAATACACGCCATAGATTTTTTAAATCCTCAATCGTTGCAAAAGGCTGCATCTGATCACTTCCCTTGCGTCATCATCAAATCATACAATTCTTTCTTTTTAGAACTGGGATTATACTTGATACCAAATGCATCTAATTCCTGCATTATTTGCTTTTTAGTAATACCTTCTAAACCAGCAACTTGTTCATCTTCTTTTTCATCGACTTGTTCATTCTCTTCAGCAGCAGACGCTTCATTTTTAAGTGTGAGAATTTCAGTTGATTCATTATTTGGTGATTTTGTTTCTTCATCCATATTAATTTTGTCATCTACTAATACCCAATCTCCACCAGAAACAACACAAGGGCTACTGAAAGTAACCCCTGTTTTTGTATTTTTGTATTGCATTTTATTCACCCCCACCGCTTGCTGGTTTAATTACACGAGCAAAGCTATTACCATCCATAATCCCCCAACCTAAATAGGTTTCAGAACGTAGATAAACTTGATTGTAGTTTTTCAAATCTTTTCCGCTGCCATCAGGGTCACCATATTTGATGACTTCTAGCGGAATCTCTTTTGCATATCCCCATTGGAACATTGAGGCAAAGTCACCAATAATTACTAAATCATCTTTACCGTTTGATACAGTTCGATTAATATCAGTAGGAATTCCACGCACAGCTCCTGGGTTTGCTCCCCAAGCTAAATCTGGAAATTGTTTAACGCCATTCACTTTATAAGCCGCTAAAGCAGCAGAAAATTGCGGATCCATCGCCATACCAGAAATAACGCCCTCTGATCCTTGAATTAAAGAAGCCGCGGCCTCAATATTTGCATCTGGGTCAGCAATAGTAAACTCTACTGTTTGAGTTACTTTGCTATCAAAGTTATTTTCTCCAATAACTGTAGATGCTGCACCAGAACGAGGATTGATTCCGTGGAACGCCATTAAATCTAGCCCACGTGCTAATTTACGAGCATATCCATCATTGAACGCTTTGACAATATCAATTTTTTCTTCATCTGAAGCATAAATAAATTCATCAGAAATTCTAGCTCCATATTCAACTTTAATTGGTACAATTGTCACTGGCGCAAGTGAAATACCCCCGTGGCTTTTTTGACCATTTTCTGCAACAATATCGATTTCAGAATCCATAGTGAAAGTGAATTCTTTCTGTCCATTAAACGGAATTGGTTTTTGTTGAGATAGCGTGACTAATGAGCTTTTTCCTTTTACTTTATTGATTAAGTCTGATACTAATTCTGGATCAAATAAACTTCCTTTTGATAATGTTGTCATGTTATTACTCTCCTTCTAAATTAAGATTCTCTATTAGATTTTTATAAGCACCATCTTTGCCACCTTCTAATGGCTTTTCTGTATTCTTTAGAGGCGGTGGAGTTTGTTGCTTAGTGCCAATAAAACCAGCTAAACGCTCTGCATCAGCTTTGATACTTTCTTCGTCAGTCCCTACTAAACGATCTGCTAAATCAATTGGTAGCCCATTTTGCAATGCAATTTTCGTTCGTAAGTTTGCTGTTTCATAATCAGCAATTTTTGCATTTAGATTAGCCACAATTTGCTCATGAGACTTTGTAGCAGCATTTGTTTCTTCGAGTGTTGATTTCAAAGTACCGATTTCATTTTCTAACTCTGCATTGCGTGTTTTGATTGCATCATAATCAGAAAACTTCTCTTTTTCACGATTCAATCGCTCCTGGATAATACGGTCCAGTTCCTCTTGTGTTTCAATTTTTTTAAATGTCATGATAAAAACCCTTTCTCCTGCTTGCCCGGCAGTTCGGTAATTTTGTGTATTAAAAAAACGACCTTTTGAAAGTCGTTTAATACCTAATTTGTTGTTTTTTCTTAGGCTTATCATTGCTACAAGCCCAATGCGCTAATAACGCACTATCCATTAAACTGATATCCATATCATCAAACTGTGATTTATAACCAAACCCTCCGCTTGTGCCAATATTTCGCTTGTCACAATTAGTTACTACAGTAGTAAGTGACGGTTGCCCAGCATGACATAAGCTTTTTTGATAGATACCTTGCTCCCACAACGCATTAGCATTTATGATTTCGGAAACTTTCGGCAAAATAGGCTCTTTCAATTTAAAATCTTTCATTTCATTTGCCAAGATACTCTGACCACTTTGACCATCAATCACAACTTTTTCAATACTGGCACTCTTCAAGAATTTAATGATCCATTGATTGCTATTTCGCACAGATTGACAGTCTATTGTTTCAACAAATATTTTTCCAGACAATGTTTTAACAGCAATACTCATCGCAACGTTTGCGCCATCATTACCATATTTGATACCGACGTACAGCGGTCCTTTCAAAATAGGAAGGACTTTAACTTGTAACAGATTCCACTCGCTCTCTGAAATAGCCGATTTCTGATTGTACTTCGGCCAGTAACCCAAACGTTGTACATTGTGATCAAGTTTATCTTCACCAAGCTCCGCTTCAATTTTACGTTCGTTTAAATGATAGCCCATTGATGGATTTGAATTGTACCAAGCTTCGACATCGTTGATATCTTTCTCATCTTCAACAGACCATTCAGCCCATCCAGAATACTTCGATTTACCTGCAAGAGTGTTATCTCGATAATGAGAGAATACTGTTCCGCTTGAAACTGGTGTTGGAGGTGTTCCACACATTATTGTCATCGGATTTTTACTATCTGTAACAGTGTATTTCAAAGCCGATTCTTGCTCAGTCGTGTATTCTTGAGCTTCATCAATAACTAAAACGTCAAATCCTTCACCTAAACCACCGCTTGATGTACGAGTCCGAAATTGAATGACCCCACCTGTTGCATATAATTCAAGTCGTTCTTGTCCTTTTGCTTTGATCGAGTTGAAATCTTCCCCCTCAATATAGCCACTATCTTCAAGATATTTTTTCATCTTTTCAAAAGAAGAATGTGAAGTACTAATTCTATGCGCCGTGTGTAATATACTCAAACCTTCTTCAAGCGCGTCTAGTTCGATAATATAGACAATTTCCGTCTTACCGTTTCTTCGAGGAATTGAAAAACCAAATTTTTGATGGACCCATAGACATTCGTCATCGGTTGCCATCATCGGCTTCAGCAAATTTTTTTGCCACTCGTAACATTCACGACCAGTTCTTTCATAGCGTTCAATTGCAGTTTGATAACGTGATTCAGTATATGGTAATATTACCGATTGAGTAGGAGTCTGATTACCAAGTCGTTTTTTAACTGTAGCAGTCATGAGTATCCTCCTTCAATCTGAAAATGCATGATAACCCTATCGCTGGAAGTTAATTAGATTACAATTTCACGTTTAAACAAGCAGAAACACTTTCCAAAAATATTGATTTGTATCCAAGCAACTGCTTTCCTACTTCCATTTTCATCTTTATACTTCGTGATATAGTGATGCATGTTTCCCCTCCTATTTCTCTAATGCAAACCCAGAAATATTTACCTGATTAAACACAGCGCTTCTTTTTACTTGTGTCGAAACTCCAAAATATTCGAATTTCAATTCGCTATCATTGTTTTCGAGATTTGTAACCTTTTCAAACTTCAGTGTTTCGCCTCTTAACAACCAAATAATTAATGTTCTTTCTTTCTGCATTTTTACTTTTCCTTTCTCATATTCAACATTTTTCGTGTCCTGATTTTTTCTTGTTTCTTGCTGCTATCTGTCCAAGTTTTGGACCATATACCCTGTTTACGTCCATCGCCAGGTTTATAATCAACTGTACACCGACATCTTTCATGCCTTTGATAGACTTCTTTTGGTGCTTCATAGTATCCGTAAGTCCCTGCCAATCGGCTACACCATTCGCAAGCATGACCTGAAACTCTACGAGTAATTTTTGGTTGCAGGCCTGCTTTTGCGTGAAACTCCGCATTTGCTTTGATTCCATCATCTACAATACTTTGACTAAAATTTATAATTGGATCATCTAAAAGCCATTTGATTGATTCAAAATCTTCTTCGCTCGAAATTCGATTGACTATCCCGTCAATACGATCTTGATTAAATTCTGGTATTTGCCCTTTTAGTCTTAAGTTTGCAGTACGATTTAATTCTGTTTGTACATCTACGATAAAATTAGAAATCAAATCATAATTTTTTTTCATTGTTGGATTTAAGATTCTATCAGCAATGTTAAAGTACATTTTTCCATCTGGAAGAACTTCGGCAGTAATTTTGGTCCTTAACACATCAGATAAAATTTCACCTATCTCTATTGCAAAATTGTTCACATCCAAATAACTAGCTTTTTTATTCTGCAGTAATAGTAAAGCTTTTTTTAATCTTTTACTGTTATAAGTTCGCTTATCAAATTCATTTTGAATTTCTTCGAGTAAAGCTGGCACAATATCGTTATCCATTTGTTTCAGCTCCTTTAATACCCGTTAGGTCCCTCATAACTTCACTGTTAACATACCCAGGCATTGCTTGATTTAACTTAATAGCTCCGTCTCCAATCAATGATAGAGCACTTGCATCCGCTTCGAATAATGGTTCCCATTTTGGTATAGTTTTATTAAATTGGTGACGGTAATAAGGATAATCATCTCGTAAACATGCAGCAGTATATGCTACATTCAATAAGCCAGATCCAAGTGATCGCTGGGCTTTTCGTCCTGCCAGTCTTAAATTTTCATGACTTGCTTTAATTGCTTCTACGCTTGAGGGGTTATCTGATGTAAACCCTAGATCATCCATGGTTAGTCCCATTTCTCCAGCAAAACCGGCAGCCGCTGTTTTCAGTTGTTCCGTGAAGGGCGTCATGCTTGATGTAGTGAATTGTCCGAGTGTTGGTTTTTCACCGCCCTCACCTTTTGTAAATTCAAGCATCGCTGAAACAGTTGCTTTCCAGCTATCGAGTGGTTCAGAATCAGGGTCGGTGCCAACCACATATTTTTGTGGAAATGAATAAAATTCAGCGGTCACGTCAGCTCGTTCAAGTGTTCGTTTTGCATAGCGCTGATAATACATGCCAGATCTAGTAATACGAGAACGTCCAAACGGTCGTACTGGATCAGGTCGATGAATAATAGGCACCAACAATGGATGTGGAAAGTTGTGTGCATGGCGATCATTTTTCTCGTCAAACTCTTTACCTTTATAATAATAATCGGTAATTCCAGGACTAAAATAGGCTTCAATAATTGGTCTGTTGTACTTATCTCTTTCAAGAACTGCATACCCTTCTGTTAACAAACCAGTAATTGGATCAATGACACCTGTCGCATTGCTAGCTTCGATAACTTGTAAACGCGGCATGTCATCCTCCCCTTTTGAGACATACACAAAGGCGCAAGATGCAATCAAAGACGAAAGCACTGCACTATCAAAAAAAACATCTGGATTATTAGCTTGAAAAATTTCATTCACTTCAAAATCGTCATGAGCGAATTCACGAAAGACTAGCCGATCAGCCAGTGCGTCCACGCCTTTTGAACACCATCCCAATACAGATTTGTACTTTGCTCTAATTGCTGGTGGAATTGTTATTCCAATAGGTGGGTCATAATATTTCATTGCATATTGCTTATAACGCATATCCACACGATTTTTGTGCGTGTTTAACTTATTTCGCAAGTATCCTATGCCTTGTAAATCCATTTCATCACTCCTTTCAAATGTCGCGCGAGAAAAAATGTACAGTGACGGCGTGAAGTCCGCCCGCAAGGACGGCAGGGGAGGTACGCCCCCTATAATTTCTCGTGTGACGCTTTTGATTTTCTCTTTAATGTTATTTCTCGTTTATGGCTTAACCCTTGTAAGAAAGCCAATCAATGCTTTGTGGAAGATTTCTATTTCCAATTACTTTTGGCTCTTCTTGTTTAGCATTAAACATTTTGTCAGACTTTTGCCTGTTGCAAGTCCAATGGGCTAACTGCAGGTTCTCAATCGCTGACGGATGCCCTCCCTTCGACACTGGAATGAGATGATCAATCACTGGACTCATTGGATCAGGCGCCTTGAGCTTCTTATTGACGGGCTTGCCACAGATACCACAGACATTCTCTGTCTTAAGTATTCTCTTTCTGTTCTTTTCAAAGGCTACCCGATGTGGTCCTTGTTTATCAGCTCTTAGTGCCATTACTATAAACTCTCCTTCTTACTGAGTAAGGGGGAGGGGCAAAATATAACCGCAACACTTCATTGCTAACTTTGAATTTAATGCCATCGGGGTTACGCAAAACAGAATACTTTCCTTTCCTCTTTAATACTTCAAGCTGCATATTCTTTTCACAGTAGATGACACCATCAAGAATTAAATCAGCCAACGCAATCATATTCATCCTCCTTTCTATCTGATTCCATAATAAAAAGACAGCACTAGCGAATTTTGAAAAGAGGGATCACCTCCATCAAATTAATGTGCTGCCTTTTATTTTGCTAAAGAAGAAAGTGCGATAAGGAGATTTCCTCCTTTCGTTTATTGAAATATTGTGAGCAGTCCAATGAACGTATGTCCGTTTCTTCTACGCTATTAATATAATCCATACTAATCAAGTTTAAAACTAGAATTAGTAGTGCAACTTTTGTGCAACTTTTCTCTTTGATCTTGTAAAGATATTTTCATCTTCAATTTACTTTTATTTACAAGAAACTCATCTACGAAATCAATAGCCTTTCTTGACTCAGTGTGTTTCTTTTGTATATAAGACGTGCTGTAGTTCAGATTTTCAGCAATTTTTTCAAGTGTCATGCCTTCAACATATTTTAAATACATAATTTGATTATCTAATCCTTTAAATGACTTTATCAAAAGAGTCATCTCATTTAACTGTTCTTCTAATCGATTGATTTCCTTTTCAATTATTTGTATATTCTCTTCCAAAGAAGCTGCTCTAGAATTCTTTTCAAGGCGGACGTTTGCTAAATCGCCACTGACCCACCGTTCCAATTCCAACTTACTTTTGTTAAGATTCCATTTCATGAAGAGAATCTGCTCTTCCAATTCTTGATAGTTTTTAAGCCATTGAAACCTCACAAACGCCACTCCTTTTATGGTAAAATAATCTTGCGTCGGTCACTTTCCAAAAAGGAAGTGGCTTATTTATTTGCCTTCTCTCTCGTCCATCTTCTTTCCTACAACGACTGCAGCAATCATTAATAAGACGAATCCTGTGAACCCTAACACTGCAACTGTCATAACATATCTCCATATAGTTTAGCTTTAATTTTCTTTAACTGTTTCTTCTTGATTCTGGAGTTCTTTGTCCTACGGTATATTGCGAAATATTTCTTTATTTCTGGGTCATTTGAAACTTTCACTAGCAGTGTCCAATCAATTTGCTTGAACACTTTAGACACAACAGATGCAACTTCTGCGAACAACTCGCCTATCCCTTGAAAGAAGAGGTCTATTCCGTCACTCATTTTTTCAATGCTTGATCTTTTTAATTCCATCTGTCACCCTCCTAACCTAAATGAACTGTTTAATGAACTGTTTACAGAATTTCGGACCTGGCTTGTGATGCTGCTTGGAATTTTGATTTTCATTCCAGGTTCTTTAAAAAATTGAGCTGGAATGCTTACCGAAATTAGCATTCCTTTACTCAACTGCCTTCCGGTTATATATGATCTTGCAACCTTATACAATTCACCTTCAGGAACAAAGTTAAATTTATAAATTTCAAAAAAGCGGTCATTACTCATTTGAAAGAAATCGAGGGCCAACTTAAATTTTGGGTGACCTTTAAATGTGCCATATTTTTTTATTAAATATGCGCCACGATCATCATCCGCTTTGATTTTATCTTTCTGGTAGTCATTCATAATTTGAGCAGCTCTTGGTCCTGAAACATTTTCAGTAGCCATAATCCATATTTTTTCTAAACAAGTTTTCATGACTTCTTCGTTATTTGAGTTTTTACCATGAAATGCAATTTGGGCTATTTCTGTTAACATTTCTTTATCCTCCGAATTCCTTGAAAATAATTACAGCTCCTTTAATATGTTCAACAGCATCAAGATTCCCTTTAACATAATGGAATCGATGGCTTCCCGGCTCTTGTTTTTCTAACCAATTTCCAGTATAGAGTTCGATTTCTTCTAAGTATTCAATTGTTTCTTCAAATCCATCTGACAGTCCTTTTTTATAGGCATATAATCCGAATCGATAAACTAGATACCCGCAAACTATAAGTAGTATTAAAGTCGATACAATCTCCATCTTTCACCCTCCTGCTTCCATCACATCCCGTGCTAACGGATCATTCTTGATAATTTCATACTTCCTTTGCACTTCTTGTAACTGCTGTTCTAACTGCTCAATTTGCTGTTGTTGACCCACAATTGTATAGGATAACCAACTTAGACCGAGTATGGTTAGCAGTATTATGATGACAGAATGGCTAGTTTTCATCGGCTTGCTCCTGTTCTACCCAACCCCAGTCAACATAATTAAAAATTGCTTGCTTTGCTTCTTTCTCAATAACTTCATTTGTAGCATCATCTTCCACTTCAATTGTTGCATAGATGTCGTTACCTCCATCTGCGTTTAACCAAACATCTATTCTTCTGCTCACTATAAGGCCTCCATTCATTAATCGCTGACGATTGCTGACTTGCACGTTTATATAAAACTACTATTCTTCTTCCTTTAATATGGTAATATAAAAGTATTATTTAGATGAGGTGATCCTGATGAACTTTTTTTACTCTGATACGTATCAAATCTTTCTTAACTCAATTACGGCTATAGGTACGATAGGATCTGTTTTTTTCGCACTCTATTTTTCATTAAAGGAGCTAAGAGAAAGAAAATTACTCTTATTAAGAGATCAAGCATCTAAAATATATGCTTCAAGTAGATCTGCTGAAGATGGTCTTCTTGTGACATTGCATAATGAATCTAACCTACCTATACACAATGTTTTTATCATTTCAGTTTTAAACCAATCAGGTCCTTCTCTTGAAGAACAACTTGGAACTTATAATGATATAAAGTTTTTGGAATTATGTTACCCGACGGAATCCAAGATTCTGATGAAAGACCGCGGTCATTCAATGGGTGGTAAACATGACGTCGTTTTAATATTTTTTACAGACGCTCGGGGTATTGAATGGTCATTAGACAACAAATTTAAACTCAGAGAAGTAAAAAACTATGAAAAAGAAATCATCAATTCTAATCTCGAATTTTATCCACCCTATTAAGGACCTACATAAACGTGGGTTCTTTTTCCATTATTTCGTCGGATAGCTGAATTACATATCATACTCACTAAGTACTCGTTCCCAGTTGATCCAATCAATTAAGCCCCAGGCTTTCGCCTGCACTTCATAACGATATTTTTTGTCATATAAATATTCCAATCTACTTTGAGCTATCTTTGTCAGCTCTGGAATGTCCAATCCCAACTCTTTTGCCTTAATTAGCTCACTAGAAATTTCGTTAATCTCGGCTTTATGTGACTGGATAATGTCCATAATGTTTTCTTTGTTAAGCACTGCTATACCCTCCTTCAGTTGGTTATTTTGGTGGATAACATATTTAGTACCGTTAATAGTTAGTGCTTTTTTTGTTTAATTTGATATAATTTTTGTGAACATAATATAATTTGTATCTAATTAATTTTATCAAGGAGACAACTATGAATTTAAAAGATATTTGGAATTCAATCATTTTCTTCTCACAACAAGTAGACTCCTTAGTTTCCTTATTCTCTTTAATAGTTTCCGTATTGACTTTGATTATGTCTTTTAGAATAAAGTCAAAAATTGAATCTGCTAAAGATGAAGAATACTTGCGCTCCAGGCGAAATCAAATTATTGGTGAAATGGATGGATTTGAAAAGTTCATCAATTCTACTTCATTTGACAAGAACATTGGTTCACAGTTACGAGAATTTTTGATTACCATAGAAGAAACTTACCCTTTTTTAAAAAAGAGAAAGCGGAAGACACTCAAAAATTTGTCTCAAGGGATTAAAGAAAATAACTGGGAACTGACAAGACGACATTTTATTAACTTAAAAACTTATATTGAGAGGTTATAAAAATGAAAAATTCACAAATCATTCAAAAACTTATTGAAGGAACACTTGACCACATCTATGTTTGGCAACCATATAAAAACAATACCTTTAAATTCAAAGCTAAAAGTCTAGAATTAACACAACATTTTAATGCAAAAACTTCATTCATATTAAGTACAAAACAAGGGGTTTTCTTGTTGGCTTCATACAGGGCCATGTCATTCCCAGATGAAATAATTGAAGAAATAGCACTTTATTTTTATCCTAATCAGAAACTAGATCAAAACGAACATATCTCATCTAACTCCTCGAGTTTATTTTCACTCAGAAAAATAATTGAATTAACTTTAGAAAATGTTACGCCAATTATCCTTAACGATGAATCCTTTCCAAACGAAGACAAAAAACATAGTGAACAACTAAATGACTTTTTTAAAGAATAGTTTAATGGCTATTCTTTTTTTTGCTATTCAACTTAATCGTTCTATTTATTTTAAATAAGTTAATTATCAATCCTATCAAGCAAAAAAATGTAATCAAATTTATATACACTTCCATCCCCCAATTCTGTCATCAATTGCGTGAATTACTGACTCCCAAATCTGACTTTTTCAAAGTGATCTAAATAATAAGAATCTCCATCTATGTCAACATAATCGGATAGTATATCCTCATCATCCACATCAACTTTACCTTCATAGCCACCGTTATTCCATTTCTCGTAAGCTTCTTCAATAGTTTCCGCTTCGATATCTATAGATACTTGCTACTTTCTCTCCCAGCTGATATTAAATGTTTTCATCTAATCCTCCATTTCCGCTATTTCTGTCACTTACCTCTTTCTCGAACTATACCCATATCGATTATTTTTTTGAACGTATTCCATTCTTCGAAAGTCATTTCGATGTCGTGCTGCTTTATAGCATTGCTATCCCAAACTGTGAATAATATGGTTTCTGTTCCCACTGTCGCATCTAGTTCATGCGTGTCATTAACATATTCACAAATAACTTTTAACTCTCTGATTTCTGCTGATAATGACATCCTTCCACCTCATTCCGTTATCTCTTCCGATTGTGGAATTATTTCAGATCACTGGACTTAACGAAAACACCGTTGACCATCTTTCCGGTCCGACCTTTGATTTCTTCATATGCTAAATTCAAGCACTCGTATAAATCCATGTCGTTTTGCAAAGCTAAAATAATCAAAGTCACTACAACATCTCCGATGCCGTCACGTAGTGCATCTTGGTCACTTCTAGCTAATGCAGCTGCAACTTCACCAGTTTCTTCTACAACTTTCAGCATTTGTTTACTAGATTCCGCTTCATCCAATCCTTTGTTCCTAGCCCATTGCTCAACTGATTTTATTAACTCATCCATGTTTATTCCTCCAAATTTTAGTTTTACACATATCCACAAAGTTATACACAATATATCGTGGGAACTAATTTTCGCCCACAATATATTGATACATCAATTTCAACTACTGACTAACAGTAATTTTGGTTATTTTGAACACGCCTTGTGCAACCATCGCTTGTTTTTCGACTTCTGATCTACTGTAGCCATGCAAATACATCACCGCATTGCGACCTTTCCAATCCACATAGTCAATCTTGTACATTTGAACTTTCACTAGATCACCTTCTCTTTTTAGTATCGATGCCTTAAATCTTTCGAATCATTTTTTTGTTTTCAATGACTGTCCGTCCCAGATAGTAATCGATCAAGTGATCATCCCACGTTTCAGTAGACACGATTCTTACAATGCATGACTTGGATAGTCTTTTTTCGATTATCGCGACAAATTGTGATTGCCAAGGTTCTCTTCCGCAACATAGCCAAGTTTCATTTTTCTGCATGACTGTATTCACCACTAAACGAATCCAAAACGTAACTGTACGGGACAAATTTTTTATCTCCTAGCAGCAAGTAATACTTTCCAGATTTTGAAATAAGAAACGTTTTTCTCTCTGCCTGCTCATTATCAAAGCAAGTTCCTAAATATTGCTCAGAGTTTTTGCTATTGACAACAAAACGTTCAAGCTGCCAGTCTCGAACTTCACAGAACATTTCAAAGCCTATTCGAGCTGTTCTAAAATCATCAATCGGATTTGACATGGCTTACCACCTACTTTTGTTCAGAAAATCAATGAAACCAGGAGTCGGAACCTGATATTCCTTTAGTTCTTCCTCCAACAAGTATTGACGACCATACTTTTCTTTCATGTTTTGCCAATCGCTCCAAGGAACAAAACCAACAGTTTTTTTGATCATGCAGCAAACACCAGTCATCGCTCCAAACTCGCTGTGTATGTCTAAACAAATTGCTTGGTGTTCTGTGATCACTCTTTTATTGATTCTGTCCTTTGTAGTCATCTTTGCTTCAAAAACAATCGCTTGCCCGTTTATAAGAGTACCTTTGTAATCGGGTTGGGCTTTACCAATCGGGAAAACTGTCATACTGCCATCGCTATTAATTTTTTTTACTCGAAAAGGTTCTG
This sequence comes from Enterococcus sp. ARL09-542, assembly GCF_005234805.1. Taxonomy (NCBI): domain Bacteria; kingdom Bacillati; phylum Bacillota; class Bacilli; order Lactobacillales; family Enterococcaceae; genus Enterococcus; species Enterococcus sp. ARL09-542. Next base: position 47,898 of record NZ_QPQX01000015.1, on the reverse strand, counting down.
GTGTTTTCTCGATCATCGCAATACCTTTGTTTTTGTAATACAAGCATGCTTGGTCAATCAAATTTTCAAATAATCTTCCTTGGTCATTGCTTTGTCTATTTCTCCAATTTGTGGAATACATCGCTTCGACCTTCTTTCTTTACTTGATCAATTAAATTCCTCAAAAAGCTATCTCGATCATTTTCTCCGTATTGCCGGATAGAACGGTCATAAATACGCTTATATTTTTCTTTGTCTGCTAAAGAGCTATATCTTTCACTTGTAGCCATCCCAAAAAAGAAAGCCCCATCTAATCTATCTATTTCTAATCTAGTAGCAAACTTTATACATCTATCATCAGAAAACAATTCTGAACGTTTCGCGCTCGCTAAAAATTGCCCTCTTGTTTCCGGATTAATATTGATCATCAACATCATTTCTTGCATCATAAAAATTCTGTCAGTGTTGTCATAACAAGCCACTAAATAATTCTTTGTTTTCAAAAGTCCTTTCCTCCCTTTACTATCCATCATCGTTTCTGAATAGCTCTACTTTGAAATACCATCCACGATCTTCATCATAGATTTTTAAAATGTCACCCAGAATGCGATACCCTGGAAACCTTTTTAGAATTTCTTCTGCTCCATCATCGTTGGCCAAACCTAATTTATTCAGTTTTCTAAACGACCAATAATTATCATTTGTAGTTTCGGCTGGTTCTTTTAGATTGCGACTCTTTGACCATCGCTTTTGACCTTTCTTCCACTGGCGGTTTTCCCACTTTTCTTGACCAGTTAAGTAATTGACTAATCCTTGCATGCCATCAGAATCATATTGAATAGTTTGAACTTGCCTTCTTCCTAAAGGTTGTTTCTTCTTCCCTCGTCCTTTAGACCATATTTGCTCAATATCATCCCTTGATGGTCCGTGATTCAAAACGATATGATGGTGGATTCGAGTGATATATCCTACTTCCTCATCATATTGATAAGAAGTGAACCACATATATTTGAGCTCATAACCTTCTTTTGCGTATAAGCGCTTCAATTTCTTTAATGTATTATCTTGATCGCGTTTTGCATCAGCTGGTTTTTCTGGTAGAAATTGATTGGAGTAAGTAAAGGTTGCATAGTAATCACGTTCCCCAAAGTTTGCATATAGAAACAATGCAGCTTTCCTCTTGCTTTGTGCTTGATTCCATCTTGCTTGAGATAGACCAGTTACTTTCTTTCTGCGCCCTCTTGGCTCCTTACACTTTCTTTCTTGTTCAAATGTTCTGCTATATAGCCGAATTTCTTTGTATGGACCAGCTTCTACTCTCCGCTCTCTAACAAACGATTTCCTCATGACACACCTCAGCTATTTCTCTTTGTCCGTTAAGTTAGTATCTATTACAAGGACGATAAAACGCCTAAATATCAGCGTTTTTTTGCAAAAAATATCTGAGAATGGTATAATCATCTTGTCAGAGATATTGTTATACCAAACTCAGGGTCGCCTTTATGGCGGCTTTTTTATTTGTTCTGAAAACTGAAATAATACTTTTTCTTCGATAGGCTTACCCAGATGAACTACATGATGATACAAGGTTCTTCCTCTAAGTTGAAAAAGCTCCACCTTGCCTTGAGCAGTCTTAGCCTCTATCGTATACACTCGACCTTCTTCTCTTTTCATGAGTCTTGCACGCAAAACTACTGCTGGAAGCTTTTCTAAAAAGGCAATTGCTTTTGATAGCATGTTCATCCCCTGCCCTTCATTCGTCCTCAAAGAGATTGATTTGACCAGAATTATTCACATCAATTGGATAAACCACTGGATCTAACTCGCGTTTAGGTAATCCATGATTTGACTCGCCACTAATCGTTATTCCTCGATGATCGCTAGTAATCTGAATTGCCAGTTTTAACGAAATTGTACGTTTTGCTTCCATGTCTTTTTGTGTATCTTGTAAATCAGCAGTGATTGTTTTAACTTCTGCATCAAGTAAACTTGAAACTTTAGCCATCAATTTATCTGCCAACGTCAACGCTAATTTATCGTTATGCATAGTGAATACCTCCTTTACTAATCAAATCAGGTAGCAGTTTAGGTAAAGCAACTTGAAGTTTTTCAAATTGTTCATCAGAAACAATGAAGTACATCACAATGGATGGGATTTCATCGCTATCAAATGAACGGTCCTCTACTTCGCAAGTCGATTCAAATTTATTCCAGATAATCGATTTGATTTTTTGTACATATGGTTTCACATACATTCTGTTTGTTGTAAAAACAATCTCTCTTTCTTTGAACATCTCTCTATCCTCCAATCATTAGTAAAAACACAATAAACAGCAGAACACCGTTCAGAATCAAACTTGCATATCCAATTGCTTGTAATTGCCTTGCTTTATAAAGCGGGTCACTGTGAAGCGCTGCTAGCCATTTTTTGTTCATATACTCACCTCTTTCACAATTGGCGATTTATTCTATTTCGATAAAGCAATTCTTGGTACTGTTTTAGCTCCTTACTTGTGATCTCATGTTGTCGATCACTTAGTATGTCTTTTTTATCGTGAAGAAGCTGTTGGAGATCTTTCACTTTTTCTTTCACTAAACTGTTGATCAATAATTCTTGATTAAGCGAATACTTCATTGATTCCTCCTGTTTCTACATGCTGGCGGGCATTAAATTTTCTTGGAGTTTAAGAATCTTTTGATATCTTCCCGATCGAACCTTGTTTCTTTGCCAAATGGGATTTGAGGCAATCCCTCAATAATCCATTCATTCAATCGTTCTTCACCAATTCTAAGAATCTGCCGAACTTGCTTTCTCGTTGGATATGGTGGAAGTTCGTTGGCTTTGATTGATTCATTAACGTTTTGCATGACTTTAGCAGCAATTACAGCTGCTAAGTCATCTCCAAAACTTTCTGGTATTTCGATAGGTGCTGAAATTATTGGCATATAATTCAACCCGCTTTCTCTTTTTTAAGATTCCGGAAAGTATAACTTAAAGTTGACCTATTCCCAAAAAAAATATGGTCATCTGGTATACCATATATTTTTGATAACTTCTTCGCTAAGCTTATAGGCACATCTGTAGCATCCTTTTCATATTCAGCAAGCCTTTGTCTTGTAATTAATATTCCAAATTTGTCCTTTAAAATAGATACAACTTCGTCTTGTTTCAAATCTGAGTTTACTCTTGCAGCTTTCAATGTGATTTGTAACATGAAGCTCACCTCCTTGCCACCATGATAATCTAACTTAAAGTTATAGTCAAGAGGAAATAATAACTTTCGTATAACTTAATGTTGATTTATATAACTTAATGTTATAAAATATCGTTATAGAAATCAGGAGGAATCATTATGGAAGAGAATATAATAGGAAAGCAGATAAGTTTCTTAAGGAACAAATACAAAATGACACAAGAAGATTTAGCGACAAGAATTGGAGTTAGCAAGCAAACTGTTTCAAACTGGGAAACAGGTTTAAAAACTCCCAGGATGGGTGCTATACAAAATTTATCTGATCTTTTCCATGTCTCAAAAAGCTTCATCATAGAAGGTAATGAAGAAACTGATTCTCCTGAAGAAATAATGAATGTGTACTCACAATTGGATTCAAAAAGAAAACAGGAAGTGATCAATTTCGCAACATTTAAACTTTTTGAGCAAAAAAGGGAAGAAGAGAACGGGATATACACAATCGCCGCTCATTCTGAAAATCCTGAAAGAAAAGTTTCTCAGAAAGAGTTAGATAGTATTAATGATTTTCTAGATGAACTAGATAATAAATTCGATAATAAATTTAAATAAATCTTTTTAGGATAGTAGGGTTGGGCATGGATGACTATGAGATTTTAATAGAAAGAATTTCACAAGAAATACCCGTGATTGAGGGGGCTGTTGAATCAGGAACAGGATTTACAGCTCTGTATAGAAACGGGAGGATTTATTTAGAGAAAAATATTACTAACCGGAAGAAAAAAGTTGTATTGGCTGAGGAATACGGACATTATAAAAGAACCGTAGGAAACATTCTTGATTATAAAGCTTCTGGTGCATGGAAAGAGGAGTGGAAGGCTAGAAGATATGGTATTGAGATGCTCATTACCTTAGATGACTTGTTAAGTTGCGCTCTAAATGGTTGCAATAATAAATACGAATGTAGTGAATACCTAAATGTCACCGCAGAATTTTTAGAGGATGCTCTTTTACATTATTATAATAAATACGGAACAAAGCACTATCATCGCAATTACATTTTTACTTTTGACAGCGAATCTATTTTCGTTGAACCCATGAAAATATTTTGCTAAAAAAATAAAGCTCTTAGAAGCTCCAACTTCTAAAAGCCCTTACCTCATTTCTGAGACAGTACAAATATATTATATCAAAGAATCGAGGAATAAGAAATGGCAAAAAGAGTTAGAGGCGAAGATGGTAAAATGTATAAGGTGAACAAACCCTTTTACAAAAAGGTATGGTTCTGGATTTTAGTGGTTATTATAGTTGCTGCTGTTGGCGGATCACTTGGCGGCAATAAAGATAATCAATCTGCAAATGGCGGAGAGAAAGTTTCTTCTTCAAAATCTAAAAAAGACGAGCAAACATCTGAATCCTCCACTGTCAAAGAAGATAAATTCTACTCAGTTGGGGACACAGTAAAAGTTGGCGATGTTGAATATACGTTAACTAATGTTGAATTGACTGATGAAAGAAATCAATTTGATGATTCTAATCCTGCTGCGGTTGTTAAGATTAGCTACACTATTAAAAACAACAGCGATTCCGATATTCCTGTTGGTGCTGATTTAGAAGTGTATGGTCCAGATGATAAGAAAGCTGAATCTTATCCAAACGATAACACAATGGATTCTGTTGCTTCTGGCAAACAAATGGATTGTGTACAGCATTTTAGCTTGAACAGTACCGGCGATATCGAAATTCACTTTGCTCCACTAATCTCACTCGAAAAAGCTGCAATCTTTAAAGCAACTATCTAACAAAAAAAGCATCCCTCTCCCCGACCAAAGTTTGAGTGGATGCATACGCAAATAATAAGCTTATTTGTCATGCTTATTATACCAAATTGAAAGGAGTGATGCCACTCGTTCGACATGCTGGCGGGCAAGAAAGGACGATAATATATTTATGGCGAAAATAAAGAAATATAAAAAGAAGAATGGTGAAATTGCCTATAAATTTCATGTTTACCTTGGTAAAGACCCATTAACTGGTAAAGAAATAAAAACTAATCGTAGTGGTTTTAAAACAAGACAAGCGGCAAATCTTGCTTTATCTCGATTGCTTCTAAAATCAAAAAGCGCTGATTTTATTTTTGATAGTAACCTTCACTTTGAAAAAGTAGCAGAAATGTGGTTAGAACAGTATAAGAATACTGTGAAAGCAAGTACACTTACTGCTCAAAAAGTTGCTCTAAAGAAGCATATCATACCTCATTTCGGAAAAATTCCGATCAACAAGATAACTATCCCTTATTGTCAGGCTAAAGTAAATCATTGGTTCAGCTATTACAAAAAGTTCAATAATTTGATTATGATTACTTCTCAAATCTTTCAGTATGCTATTAGTGTACGCTTGCTTACTAATAACCCAATGAATGGTGTAATTCGTCCAAAAAGACAAATGGGTATTGATCAAGAGGATTACGCAGCGCCCTACTACAGCCAAAAACAATTGATTATTTTTCTAGATAAAGCAAAAGAACAGTTGCCTTTTTCTGAATTCCTGATGTTTAGAATTCTAGCATTTACCGGACTTAGGAAAGGTGAGCTACATGCATTACGTTGGAAAGATATAAGCTTTGGTCAAGGAACCTTATCTGTTAAACAGACGGTTGCTACTTCTGATGGTTGGAAATTAATTTTTCAAACCCCTAAGACCAGAAAAAGTGTCAGAGAGTTATCTTTGGATGATGAGACACTCAAACTTCTGAAACGTTGGAAATTACAGCAAAAAGAGCTCTTCTTCAAACTAGGGATAAAACATGATAGTGAAGAACAATTACTTTTTACCTCAGAAGAAAACAAAGTTTTATATCTAGATTTTTTAAATCATCGACTAACAAAAATTCTTAAAGATAATAATTTAGAGCATATGACAGTTCATGGATTTCGTCACACTCATTGCAGTCTCCTACTTGAATCTGGTGTACCTATCAAAGAAGTTCAAGAGCGAATGGGTCATACAGATATAAAAACAACAATGAATGTGTATGCTCATGTAACTGATAAAAAGCGGGAAGAGACTGGTAATCGCTTTGCACAATTCATGACGAATTAAGTTTAAATAATATCGCAACAAGAAACGCAACATGCACAAAAAAAGAGATGCCCCCGACTAAGGAAAACATCTCTAAATCGTTGATAAACCAACGTTCTAACCTTGTTAGAATTATTCCGCAGCGTTCGCGTCTTTGAGACCGTATTTTTTGTTGAAACGGTCCACACGTCCATCTGCTTGTGTGAATTTTTGACGTCCAGTGTAGAATGGATGTGAATCAGATGTTACTTCGACACGGATCAATGGATACGTGTTGCCATCTTCCCACTCAACAGTTTCTTGTGAATTCTTTGTTGAACCTGATAAGAATTTGAAACCAGTAGTTGAGTCCATGAATACAACTGGATGATAATCTGGATGGATATCTTGTTTCATTTCTTCTTCTCTCCTTTGCCCTGGTCCATTTGCTGTACCAGAGTTGATTTGTCGATTTTACAACATGACTATCTTACCATGTTTCGTTTTTCGATGCAATTATCTTTTTAGATTTCTTTTTGGCCGTTTATCGCCAAAATGTACGTCATGAAAAGCAGACAAGAAATCCGCATTGGTTTTTGTTTTTCTTAAAAACTGTAGGAATTGTTCCGTGAATTCTAATGAGTCACCAGTCATATTATTGCGCAAGCGCCAAGTCTCTTCTAATTGTTCGCTGCTCATCAAGAGCTCTTCTTTTCTGGTACCGGATTTCTTGATATCGATGGCTGGGAAAATACGACGCTCGGCTAAACTGCGAGAGAGCTGCAGTTCCATGTTTCCGGTTCCTTTGAACTCTTCGTAGATAACATCATCCATTCGGCTGCCGGTATCAACTAACGCAGTGGCTAAAATCGTCAGACTGCCACCTTCTTCGATATTCCGAGCAGCTCCGAAAAATTTCTTCGGTTTGTATAATGCGGCTGGATCGATCCCGCCACTCAATGTACGGCCGCTTGGTGGCACGACTAAGTTATAGGCACGCGCTAAACGCGTGATACTATCCATCAGTATCACAACATCACGCTTGTCTTCAACTAAACGCATGGCACGCTCCAAAACCAATTCAGAGACCCGAGTATGGTTGCTAGGCTGCAGATCAAAGGTCGAAGAAACAACATCTCCTTTGACACTTCGTTCCAAATCCGTCACTTCTTCCGGGCGTTCATCAATCAATAAGACGATCAACTCTACATCCGGGTGATTGTCAGTGATCCCGTTAGCGATTTCTTTTAATATACTAGTCTTCCCGGCTTTCGGCGGGGCAACGATCAATCCCCGTTGACCAAAGCCAACCGGCGCCAGCATGTCGATCATCCGTGTTGACAGACGACCAGGGGTAGTTTCCAATTTCAAATGACGATTCGGATAAAGCGGCGTCAATGCAGGGAAGTGCGGTCGTTCTTTTGCTTCTTCCGGATCTTTGCCATTCACAGATTCTACATGCATCAAACCATAATAACGTTCTGACTCTTTTGGCGGTCTCGCTTTCCCCGCTACTTTGTCGCCATTTCGCAAACTGAAGCGGCGAATCTGAGAAGAAGAAATATAGATATCTTCTGCACTGGGGCCATAATTGATTGGACGCAAAAAGCCATAACCTTCCTGTCCAACGATATCAAGGATACCTTCCATATAAAAGAAACCCTGTTTTTCTGCTTGGGCCCGAATAACAGCCAGTGATAATTCTTTTTTGTTCATTTGGCTGTAATAAGGAATTCGAAATTCTTTGGCAAACGTGTAGATTTCTTTTAGCGTTTTGTTCTCCAGTTCTGCCATTGTTAGATAGTCGCTCATAGTTACTCCTCTACCATTTGAATGTCAGCCCCTAAGGCTGTAAGTTTATCGATTATATGATCATATCCCCGTAAAATATATTCGACATTGAAGACTGTGGTGGTTCCCGTAGCCATCAGTCCAGCAATTACTAAACAAGCTCCTGCTCGCAAGTCTGATGCAACGACTTCTGCGCCATGAAGCTGGCTCGGTCCGTTGAGCAAGATCAAATTGCCTTCCGTTGTTGCTTGCGCACCCATCCGTGCAAGTTCTGGTATGTGATTGACACGTTTTGCATAGATTGTATCCAAAATTTCTGACGTGCCATTTGCTTTCAAAAGTAAGGGAGTGATCGGTTGTTGCAAGTCGGTAGCAAAACCAGGGTATGGGTATGTTTTTACATTGGCTGGCTTTAAATCTTTCGATGGATAAACATAGATTTCATCTTCACTGATATCCATGCGCACACCAATTTCTTCTAATTTAGCGATGTAGCTTTCAAGATGCTCATAAATGACATTTTTGATGGTGATTCCTTCACCGGCTGCTGCCGCCAAAGAAAGATAAGTGCCTGCTTCAATCCGATCGGGAATGATCGAATGGCGGCAACCGTGTAATTCTTGGACGCCTTCAATGCGGATCTCGTTGGTGCCTGCCCCACGGATCTTGGCTCCCATGTTGTTCAGCAAAGTTGCCACATCAATGATCTCAGGTTCGCGAGCGGCATTTTCGATGATCGTCTTGCCTTTAGCTTTGACAGCTGCCAACATGACATTGATCGTCGCTCCGATAGATACCATATCCAAGAAAATCCGTTCTCCGGCAAGCCCCGCTTCACTTGTACGCAAATACATCGCACCATGCTCATTCGTAACCGTAGCCCCTAACGCCTCGAATCCCTTGATATGCAGATCGATCGGACGAGGACCTAGGAAACAGCCGCCAGGTAAGCCCACGACTCCTTCACCGAACTTGCCTAACAATGCGCCCATGAAATAATAAGAAGCGCGTAAACTATTGATTTTGCCGCTTGGCATCGGAATCGAAACGATCTCGGTTGGATCGATCGTCAGTGTGTTTTCTTCAAAGTGCGTTTGAACACCCATAATTTCTAAAATTTCAATCAATGAGTGCACGTCTTGAATATCCGGCACCCCTTCTAATACGACAGGAGAATCAGCCAAAATCGCCGCAGGAATCAACGCTACTGCACTATTTTTTGCCCCGCTGATCGTCACTTCTCCTTTTAAGGGACGATTGCCTTGAATGACAATTTTTTTCATCTATATCCACCTATACTTTAGAGTTTGTGTGTATCATGCCAATTTTAGCATAGAACAGACAAAGAAAAAAGCAGGATTTCCCCACAAAAAAAGAACGATCACTTGTGATCGTTCTTTTGAACTGAAAGAATTAAGCTTTACCAGCTGAACCGAACCAGTCAATGTGTTCTTCTGCATCTTTGATGATTGCAGCTTTACCTGGTGCCAATAGTTTACGAGGGTCAAAACCTTTACCTTCTTGGTCTTTACCAGCTTCGATATATTCACGTGTTGCTTTTGCGAATGACAATTGGAATTCAGTATTTACGTTTACTTTAGAAACACCCATTGAAATTGCTTTTTCGATTTGTTCTTGAGGAATACCAGAACCACCGTGTAATACTAAAGGAACATCAGAACCTACAGCATCAGCGATTGCTTGTAAGTGGTCAAAAGCAAGTCCTTGCCAGTTTTCTGGGTATTGTCCATGAATGTTACCAATTCCGCAAGCTAGGTAATCAATACCAGTTGCAACCATTTGTTTACATTCTTCGATGTCTGCTAATTCACCAGCTCCGATGATGCCATCTTCTTCACCACCGATTGAACCAACTTCACATTCAACAGAAACGCCTTTAGCATGTGCTTTTTCAACAACTTCTTTAGCCAATTTCAAGTTTTCTTCGAATGGTAAATGAGAACCATCGAACATAACTGAAGTATAGCCAACTTCGATACATTCCATTGCTGCATCGTAGTCACCATGGTCTAAGTGAATCGCAACTGGAACAGTGATGTTCATTGATTCAACTAGATCACAGATAAGATCTTTAGCAAGTTTGTATCCGCCCATGTATTTTGCAGCACCCATAGAAGTTTGAATAAGAACTGGCGCTTTTTTCGCTTCAGCAGCTTCTAAAATCGCTTGAGTCCATTCTAAGTTATTTGTATTGAATCCACCTACTGCATATCCGCCTTGACGAGCAGCTTTTAAGAATTCAGCTCCTGATACTACTGGCATAAAAAATTCCTCCTAAGTTTTAAAAAACTTTATTTGTTAAGCAATGCTTAACCGACACTGCTATTTTAGCAAACATTTGCAGTATTTGCTACTAAAAGATGTAATTCTCTTTTCAATAAAAGATTGCACAAATTAAAAATTCTTTGCTTTTCATTTTCTTTTCTGAAAAAACTTTGTGAAACTAGCCTCTCGTCTTACATTTGTTTGCATACAATAACAAGAATACTTCTGAAAATTCGAGAAAAAATTCACGAACTTTTTCAACAATTTATCATTTTCCCGCTGACGATATGGATTGCCTATCGGACAAAAAAAGACTATTTGTTTTTGAGCATATGAATAGCTCTTGCAGGTGGAGTATACTATCATGAAAAAAAGGAGGGATAGAATGAAAAAAACAGTAGTGGGATTTATAGCGTTGTTGGGTATATTCTTTTTAGCAAGTTGCGGAGCAAATGGAGCGAGTCAAAAAACCAAGACATTCACGAATGAACAAAACGGAGTTCAAATGGAGTTGGTCTTCAATTACGAAGGTGACGAAGTGAAAAAGCAAACCGCCAACAATATCATGCCTTATTCTTCTGTTGGCGTATCTACGAAAGAGGAAGCAAAACAATTATTGGATCCGATCGCCAAACAGTATCAGGCAATCAAGGGTATCGATTATTCGCTTGATTACGGAGAAGATGCAGCAACCGAATCATTGACGATCGATTACAGTAATTTAGACTACGATGCGGCAAAGCAATTGCCAGGGGTCACATTTGAAGGTGATACTTCAAATGGCATCAGCATGGAACGAACGGAAAAAATGTTACTAGACCAAGGGTATACCTTGAAAAAATAAACTATTCCTTTGAGAAACGAGCGAATGTGGAATGGTCCTAGAAAGATCATCCCTACTGGCCCCTGAAAAAGGGGCTTTTTTAATGAAAACCAGCTTTCCCCCGTTTCTTCTTAACGGAAGAAATGGGGGAGCTGTTCTTCGTATGTTTCTTTTGCTTTTTTACTTCTTTGAACGAGTCCATGCATCCCATCCTCTCAAAGAGATAGTGCCATTTGCTTTGGTAATCCACTTTTCTTGCCTGCTCCGTTTTGAGACCAGCTTTTTTTATCTTTTTTCCTAGAAAAATGTTCCACCTGCCATAGACCAAGAAAAGACGTCCACGATTTCACTCGAATCGTCTCATCGTAGACGTCTTTCTTCTTTGATTGTTATTCTTTTGTGTTCAATGAAGAAATATGCTGATCAATCATCTGCTTTAGCCCATTTACTTCTTCATAAAGTAAATTGAACTCTTTGGCCAACTCACTCATAATATCTGCACTCATTAACAAGTCCTCGGCGTGACTCAATAACAACGACATCCAAACTTTATCACCTTGTGCTTCTTGCTGTACCAATTGCCGATGAGCAATATGCGCTTTGTGATAATGACTCTTGCCACTTTCAATCGCAGATAGGGCCTCTTTTGTTTGCTCTTTTCGCATTTGTTGAATACTTTCGAAAAAGCAACTTCTTGCCATCCCAGCTTCGGAAATAATTTGAAAACAAATTTGTTCTTTTTCTTCCATCTTACTCTCCTATCAATTCCAGCGCTTGTTCTAGTGCTTTTTGTCCGTCCATCATACCGTAAGTTCGCATATCAATAGAAGCTGTTGGGCAAGCCACTAACCCTTGAACTTCTGCTAAACGATAAGAAACCTGTGGACCTAATAACACACAATCTGCATCTTTAGCCACACTAGCTACCGATTCGATTGAAAATGCGTCAATCGATACTGGAATAGCTTTTTTTTGAGCTGCTTGTTTCATATTATTTACTAAGACACCAGTAGACATTCCACCAGCACAAACTAAAACGATCTTTTTCATCTTAAATCCCCCACTTAATTTTAATTTATAGGCTGTCAGTACTTGTTATGCTTGCGCAATTTTTCCTTCTTCTGCCAGTGCTGCTTTATCTTGCCAGCGCATGAAAGGAATATAAATCAGCACGCATAACACAAATTGGATCAGCTGAGCGATAATCCCTTGCCAGCCATTCGTTAAGAAACCGCCAAAAATGATTGGAAATCCTGTTGGGATATTGACGCCATTATGATAAGGCATAAAGCCAACAATCGTTAATAAATAAGCTGATAAAACAGAAACAGCTGGTGTTACCATAAGTGGTATCAACATCCTTATGTTCATCACCTGCGGAATCCCAAATTTGATTGGCTCTGAGATTCCAAACATAGAAGGAATCAATCCAATTTTCCCAACAGCTTTGAGCTGTTCTGATTTGCAACTGAAAATGGCTAATAAAGCTACTGCAAAGGAACGAGCGCCGCGATTGTTGAGTATAAAACCAATGGTAAACAAATGTGGCAATGGTTGGCCAGCACTATAGGCAGCCAAGTTGTCTAGCATAGGTTGATAAAAGACCAGCATCAACACTGGATAGACAGCTAATACACCATGGATACCGAAAAACCATAGGAATTCAATAAATGCCACAATAATCATGCAAGCAAACACATTGGCACCCAATAAGGTTAGCGGTGCTTGAACCCACGTGTAGATCATATCTGTTAACGTTCCATATGGAGTAGCTGCTATTACAACATAAATAATCCCCATGATCGTGGAAACAATCACTCCAGGAACGATTGCAGCAAAGGACTTATTGACAATTGGTGGGACTGAGTCTGGCATTTTGATTGTCAGATTCTTTTCCACACATAGAATATAAATCCTTGCACCTAGTATCCCGCCGAACATTGCAACGAACATTCCACTAGAACCCAGCGTCGAAAACTCGATCACTTTGGTCTCTTCGAATGTTGCGATGGGACTTAAAATCAAGAATGAAACTAAACTCATAATGCCAGCGTTTAATTGATCTGCATTCAAATGTTCCGCCAGTTTATAGCCAACTAAGAAGGCAACATAGACGGAAATGACATCGATGGTCATCGCATTGATTTGTGTCAACAATGATTTAAGACCTATTTGATCCATTATTTGTTGTGTATTGCCAATATCGATGGCATTGATTAAAGAAGCAATCGAACTGATCATCATAATCGGCATTAACCCCATCATGGCATTAGAGATCGCTTTCATATAAACATTATTTTGCACCTTAATTGCTCCCGCCAACACCTTATTCTTAAACGTATTCATAATATCCTCCTATCCTTAATTTTGTAAGTATTTTTCTCTTAACAAGCGGATTTTTTGTTGGGAAAAACCAAGTTTGTTGACCACATAGCCCTCAACTCCACCATAAGTTCCGATTCGCGCCAATGCATTCTGCAAAAAATGACGATCAGCTTCTTTAAAATAGCGCATCGCCTGAACAAAATCGGGATTATCGGTCTCTTGAAGCAACAGCTGCAGGCTTTTCTCATTTTTTTCTTTTTTGTATACATTGGTTAAGAGATAGTCATGCATCACATCTGCTTCACTGACGCCAAGTAGTAATTGAATGAGAGCGACGCCATAACCAGTGCGATCTTTCCCTCCACGGCAATGTTGGACGTTTGCCCCCTCTTCAGCTAAGTGAATTTCTAAGACTTCTCTATAAACGTCTTGACACTGTTTATTTTCAACAAATTCTTCATTCTGACGGATCATTAATTCTTTTGCCAGAGCCGCCGTCATTTTTTGGGGAGAAAGTGCACTTTCTTCATCATGTTCAGAAGAAGCTAGGGCAGCAATATCCGCAATGGGTGTCAAATAAAGAATCTCTGCATTACCGATCGGCCGATCTTCATTATTCAGTCTTTCCTTTTTATTTCGATAATCAATGATCTTACTGATTCCAAGTTGTACTAACTTTTCTTGATCTGCAGCTGTAATCTTGCTTAATTCATCAGAACGATAGAGTCGCCCACGTATGAGACGCTTTCCTTCTTTGTTACGGTAGCCGCCAAAATCGCGAAAATTGTATGCTCCTGATAGTTTGATTTTTTTGTCTGTCATAATCTACTCCTTTAAGTGATGGATAAATGTGATGAAGTCATTCGTCGCAATCAGTTCGTTCACTTTCTCAGATGATGTACATATTTTGATCAAATGATCGTTTAGCGACTTAGCCTTTAAATGGTCTTGCTCAGCAATGACTAGTAAGAAGACCAAACGAACCGATTGTTTATACCAAAATATTGGTTTCTTCAAATGGGCAACAGCAATCACTGTTTCCGATCCAATCAATACATTGGGGTGTGGAAAAGCAACCATCGGCAAGAAATCGGTTCCAAAAAAAGCTTCTCGTTCAAATACCAAAGCTTCAAAATTATTTGGCATCTGATATTGTTCGTTAATGCAATGACATAAAAAATGCAGCACTTCTTCTTTTGTTTCAAAGTCTTGGTCACAAATAAACAGCGGTTCCTTAAAGAAGGTCAAAAGTTTTTCAACGGTAAAAACAGTCGACAGTGCATCAGCTATTTTTTTGATCATTTCAGGCCGCATAAAATAGTCAAAACTCATTACAGGAATGGTTCCTTCATAAGGTAGATCGATTGATGAAAAGATAAAATCAAAGTCTTGTTCTTTTAGGAACTGAGCAAATTCATATTGATTACAAACCGTTACTTCTTTAATGTAATTTCGGAAATAGAATTCAAACTTTTCTTTTAAAAATGCATTGGCTGCTCTCCCCAGATCGTTTACAACTAAAATATACTTACGCTGCGTTTGTGAACTCTTCTTATTCAGGGCGACATCAAAGTGCATGGCTAAATAGCTAAGTTCATGATCGCTGATACGCTTATTGAAATGCGCAACGATTACTTGACCAGCAATAATAGCTAAATCGTATCCTACATTGCAATGGACTTTTACGTCATCTAACAGCGGGTTTTTCAGCTCAATTCCTAATTCGATTCGATCAATCAAAGGAACAAAGTGAAGCATCAGCATCGTCTGTAAGTCCAAATCTTGACTGAAGTCAATTTGTCTTCGGTTTTTGATTTTTTTTAGAACTTGCCTCACTAAGTCCGAAACTTCCTCTGAGACAACGTTTTTTTCATTTTTGGGAATGACCCGTTTCCCCACGATCTGACCAAGCACATAATTTCGCTCACATTCTGTAAAAAGAACACCGCATTCTTCTTCGATCCGCTTGACGATTCGCTTGCCTAATAATGATTGTTCAGCATTGGTTCTTCCTCCAATAGGCAGATTGCGATCCAAGTAGCGGCCGCTTTGCATTCGCATTACAGCGATTGCTAGGTGATTGACTAAGTTCGTCACTATAGCTTCTGAAATCGGATAAGCTTTTTGAGAAAACTCAGCTAAAATGATTGCTTGAATCTGTCGATGCAACTGCGATGGCGTCCCTTCACTAGAAGGTAATTGATGCAGTTGTTTAAGGTGTGTCTTTTGCAGATAATTGCTTGCCATAAAGCGACGTAAGTCGAATTCACTGCCGCAAAGCTTCATGCCGTAGTAAGGCTTTGTTTGGATGGATAAATTATAATGGCTTAAAATCCGTCGCAGTTTTTTGAGTTCTTGAGATAACTTGCTTTGTGAGATAAATAAGCGTTCACATAATAATTCTGACTTGATGTATTCGTCTTCTTGGACGAAGTACTCAATGATTTGTGTCACAAAATCTTCTTGAGGTGTGTTTTCTAAGCTACGTTGAAATAATTCATGATTGATTATTTGTAAAAACAAGCCACTTCCTTTCTTTCCTTGAATCACACAGCCATAAAGCGATTGGCTTTGATTGATTTTCTCCACATATCTACGAACTGTTTTCGTACTGACACCTACTTTTGCAGCGATCTCTTTGGTTGTCATAAACCCGTCTTGCTCTGAAAGAGCCCTGATCAACAATAAGCTTATTTTTTCCATCTTTCTCTCCCTCATTAATTAGTTTAGAGTCTATTGTAGTCAACCTCCATAGGTATATGGTCCCTTTTATTAGGGTCAATTTCTACAAGAAGTTTTATCTTTAATAGTTAGGAGTAGCTGAAAAGGCGTATCACTTCGGATGCTACTAAAAAAAGCACTAGCACTGGCTAGAACGGAAACACCCTTCAAAAGTTAACCCAAAAAACTAACTTTTGAAGGGTGTTTTATGAGAACGTTCCTTTATAAATGGGTCGAGTGATCCTGACTATATTTCCCCCACATTTATTTAGAGCGTACTCTTATGCTTAAAAAAAGGCTGTAGGCCTCCCTTTTCCGGGACATTGCCTACAACCTGAAACCAGCTCAACAGCTGGTTTTTAATCTGGTACTATATGTGTTACCCACGATTGTCTAATGATGCACCAACAAATGCTTTGATCAATCGTTGTGGACGTGTTGGTCGTGAAATCAATTCGGGATGGAATTGGCAACCCACAAAGAATTTATTTTCTGGAATCTCAACGATTTCAACTAAGCGATTGTCTGGTGAGACACCTGAGAAGACCATACCTTCTGCTTCAAAGATTTCGCGGTATTTATTATTGAATTCATAACGGTGACGATGACGTTCTTGTACGACTTCTTCTCCTTCATAGGCTGCAGCTGTTTTCGTTCCTTTTTTGACTTTACATGGATACAAGCCTAAACGTAGCGTACCGCCTAAGTTTTCAATATTTTCTTGATCTGCCATCAAATCAATGATGTTGTTTGCTGTATCGGGATCAGTTTCTGCCGAATTCGCATTTTCTAACCCAACGACATTGCGGGCAAATTCCACGCAGGCCATTTGCATTCCCAGACAAATCCCTAGGAATGGGACATCATTTTCACGAGCATACCGAATCGCTTCGATCTTGCCTTCGATTCCACGATCGCCAAAACCGCCGGGAACTAAGATACCGTCTGCATCCTGTAAGTATTCGGCAACATTGTCTTTCGTTAATTCATGGGCTTTGATCCAATCGATCGTAATGTCGGCATCATAAGCAAAACCAGAATGTTTCAATGCTTCAACAACAGACAGATACGCATCTGGCAATTCCACATATTTCCCTACCAATGCAATGCGGACTTTCTTTTTCAAGTTCAATACTTTTTCCTCTAATGCTTGCCATTCTGTCATATCAGCTACTGGCGCATTCAATTTCAAGTGATCACAAACGATTTGATCCATTCCTTGTGCTTGTAAAGCCAATGGGATCGAATAGAGTGTTTCTACATCTCGGGATTCGATAACCGCTTCAGGTGCAACATCACAAAATTGGGCCAATTTGTTTTTTGTTGATTGGGACACAGGTTGTTCAGTCCGAACCACTAGGATATTTGGTTGGATACCCAATCCTCGCAACTCTTTTACACTGTGTTGCGTTGGTTTGGTTTTCATTTCACCCGCTGCCTTTAAGTAAGGAATCAACGTTGTATGAATGTACATCACATTGTCCGAACCAACGTCAGCTTTCATTTGGCGCAACGCTTCTAGAAACGGCAACGACTCGATGTCGCCAACGGTTCCGCCGACTTCAGTGATGATGACATCTGAATCGGTCATTTTTGCTGCCCGCATGATTTTTTCTTTGATTTCATTGGTGATGTGCGGAATTACTTGGACAGTTGCTCCTAAGTATTCCCCTTTACGTTCTTTGCGCAAAACTTCTGAATAGATTTTTCCAGTCGTTACATTTGAGTATTTGTTCAAGTTGATGTCGATGAAACGTTCATAATGGCCTAAGTCCAAATCTGTTTCTGCACCATCATCGGTCACGAATACCTCACCATGTTGGTATGGGCTCATCGTTCCTGGATCAACATTGATGTAAGGATCAAACTTTTGGATCGTTACTTTTAAGCCACGATTCTTCAATAAGCGTCCTAGTGATGCTGCCACAATACCTTTACCGATCGAAGAAACCACACCGCCGGTTACAAAAATATATTTTGTCATAAACTGAAAAACTCCTTTTAAACTATTTTGCAGGAAAAGTACTTAGAAAATAAGAAAAGCTCCCTATCCATAAATGAATAGGGAGCGAAAATTCTAAATCACTTTCTGACTCTTTTTCAAGAGTGCCCAAACAGAATGATACAATCTTGCCTAGCAAAAGTCAAGCAAACTTTTCTCGAATCCTTTCTGGATGCGGATACATCGAAAAATCGCTGATTTCGATGAACATTCAATCGCTAAACTTCTTTCTTACTTTCTTAATGGATTCTTTGGGTCTGCTTGTCATAATGATTCTTGTAGAGGAAGCTCGGTGCTTTACTTGTTTTGTTACAAATGATCAGAAATCGTTTTCTTATCATTTTTGCGAAAACAAGGTGCAGGTTCGATTCCTGTCTTCTACTTTGAATAGATAACAGAACAAAACCGCTAGATTGGTTTTCTCTAGCGGTTTCTTTTTTTGTATCGGTTGTCACAGACGCTTCAATAGATTCTAAGGACCATCTTCCAATGACTTATTCGTTTGTTGCCTCTGCAGATCGAACGACTAGTAATTGATTAGTACAATTCAAGGTACTGCTCGCGTTCCCACTCAGAAACTGTTTGACGGAAAGCGGCCCATTCCAAACGTTTGGCTTCCACAAAGTTCGCAAAAATGTGTTTGCCCAATGCATCGATCATCACGTCATCTTTACGCAATTCTTTGATCGCATTGTGGATCGTTGATGGCAGGTCTTCGATTTGTGCTTCTGCACGTTCTTCTTCATTCATCACATAAATGTTGCGGTCCACTGCAGGCGGCGGTGTCAACTCACGACGGATACCATCTAAACCGGCTTGCAGCAAGACAGCCATTGCCAAATACGGATTAGCGGATGGATCAACGGAGCGCAATTCTAACCGGGTGGACAAGCCGCGAGATTCAGGAACACGAATCAGTGGTGAACGGTTGCGTCCTGACCAAGCAACATAAACCGGTGCTTCGTAACCTGGGACCAGACGTTTGTAAGAATTGACTGTTGGGTTGCAGACTGCTGTATAAGCACGGGCATGTTCAATCAAACCGGCTAGGAAATGATACGCCGTTTGGCTCAACTGCATTGGTCCTTCTTCATCAAAGAAGACATTTTCTTTTCCATTGAACAAGGACATATTGCAGTGCATACCTGACCCATTGATGCCATATAATGGTTTTGGCATAAATGTCGCATGCAAACCGTGTTTGCGGGCAATCGTTTTGACAACTAATTTGAAAGTTTGGATGTTATCGCACGCTTCTACCGCATCGGCATATTTAAAGTCGATTTCGTGCTGGCCTGGTGCTACTTCGTGGTGGGAGGCTTCTACTTCAAAACCAAGGCTTTCTAATTCTAATACGATATCGCGGCGGCAGTTCTCACCTAAGTCAGTCGGTGCAAAATCAAAATAGCCGCCTTTGTCATTTAGGTCTGTTGTGATTTCGCCATCTTCATCTAATTTGAAAAGGAAAAATTCCGGTTCAGGCCCAAGATTGAAAGAAGTAAAACCTAGAGATTCCATATCTGATAGTGACCGTTTTAAATTGCCGCGAGGATCGCCAGCAAATGGCGTGCCATCAGGGTTGTAGATATCACAAATCAAACGAGCGACTTTGCCATGCTCACTTTCCCATGGGAAAATCATCCAAGTAGATAAATCTGGGTAAAGGTACATATCACTTTCTTCAATCCGTACGAATCCTTCAATGGAGGAGCCATCGAACATCATTTTGTTCTCAAGTACTTTTTCCAATTGGCTAACTGGTACTTCTACATTTTTGATCGTTCCCAAGATGTCAGTAAACATCAAGCGCAAGAAACGTACATTCTCGTCTTTAACGATTTGTTTGATATCTTCGGCTGTTCTTTCAATTTTCGGCATAATATCCCTTCCTTTGACCTTTATTCTTTCGTGCCACAACATTGATCTACATTAGCGGACCTTTTTGTTGGAATGGCTGTTGTTGATTCAGACCACCTTGCGCTAGGAGTTCGTCATAAAAGATTCGACGAACATCTTCGTCAGTCAGTGGCGGTTTGTTCTTTGCTTCTTGTTCTTTGGCAATTTTCATCTCGTACACACGTTTGATCCCAGCCATATTCAAACCATCTGACAGATAGTCTTTGATTTCTAATAGCGTATCGATATCATTTAATGAATACATGCGTCGATTACCATCACTGCGTTCTGGATGGATCAGTTCTTGTTCTTCATAGTAACGAATTTGACGAGCCGTCAGATCCGTTAGTTTCATCACTGTTCCAATCGGAAAGACAGACATCGAACGCCGCAACTCTTTTTCCCGCATAACGTGGCGCCTCCCTCATTTAGATGATCCTGCATAACTTAATTGAAACTATACCAATTGTTTTTTCCACTGTCAACCCTTCATGTAAGAAAAAGTGACATAGACATTTATTTTTTTCTGTTTGGCAGAACAATCACTAGAAAACCATCCTTTTACTGGTCGAATGAAAAAAATTTCCAGTGGTAATCACTGAAAAAAAACTGCGTGCAGGTATTAGAATTCCCTACACACAGCTCGACCACTTCATTTCCTGAGCGTTACTCTTCAATTGTTGGATAGATCCCGGCAGAACCTGGCAATGCAAAACCTTTTAGGTGATAGGTTTGATCTTCCTCGTCAAAGTCATTGGTAAGCAAGAGTGTTTCCCGCTTCAAACGGCTCAATCGCTTGCCTTCATTGGCAGCTAAAACGGTTTGATAAGGCTGCATGATTTGCATGAGTTCCATTTTAATTGCTTGGATCAGTTGTTCTTTCCCTTTACTGCTCTTGGCAGAAATCAAAACATTGGGGAACAGCGTCGGCACAAATTGTTCTGGATCAATGCGATCAGCTTTATTATAGATCGTCAGAACTGGGACTTGCGTCAATGATAGTTCTTCCATCAATGCTAAAACTGTTTTTTCTTGCTGTTGCCGATCATGAGAACCAGCATCAACCACATGCAGCAGCAGATCCATATTTTGACTCTCTTCTAATGTAGAATGAAAGGCATCGATCAATTGTGTCGGCAGTTCTTGAATAAAGCCGACAGTATCGGTAACGGTCACTTCCAATCCTTCCGGCAACCGCCAACGCTTTGTCAAAGGATCTAACGTCGCAAACAGTTGGTCTTGCTCATAGGTATCCGCACTAGTCAATAAATTCAAAATCGTTGATTTCCCAGCATTGGTATACCCGATCAAACCGATCTGAAAGACTTGACTGTCGCGGCGTTTCTGACGGGTACGATCACGATGAGCAGCGACTTCCTTCAACTCTCGTTTAATGATCGTGATCCGATTACGGATATGGCGTCGATCCGTCTCCAGTTTGGTTTCTCCTGGTCCTCTCGTTCCAATACCGCCCCCCAGACGGGACATATTTTTCCCTTGTCCGATCAATCGAGGCAGCAAATAATCTAATTGTGCCAGCTCTACTTGCAGTTTTCCTTCTTTTGAACGAGCGCGCATAGCAAAGATATCTAAAATCAATTGGACACGATCAATAACTGGCGCCCCTAATTCTTCACCAATCAACTGGCTTTGTCGGGGTGTCAATTCATGATTGAAAATCACCAAATCAGCTTCATGGGCATCCACTAACTGTTGCAGTTCCGCCAATTTTCCTTTTCCGATCACTGTTTGCCGATCAACTTGCGGCCGTTTTTGGATCAGTGAAAAAATCACCTCTCCGTTTGCTGTTTTGGTCAAACTTTTCAATTCATTCATTGAGGACGCAAAGGTCGAATAATTTCGTTCTGTTTCTACGCCAACAAGGATTACGCGTTCTTGTGTCATTCCTTCTCCTCCAACCATTGGTCGATCGCTTTTTCGATCGAAGATACGTCCTCAGGATGCTGGACAAGATCGACCCATCTAGGAGCGAGACGATTCTTGAACCAAGTCAGTTGCCGTTTGGCGTACCTGCGAGACTGTTGTTTGATTTGTGCGACCGTTTCTTCTAATGAACATGTACCGGCAAAATAAGGGGCAAATTCTTTGTACCCGATTCCTTTTGCTGCTTGGGTCTCAGGATGGATCAGCACCTGTTGTGCTTCCGCAACCAAACCTGCTTCCACCATTTGATCGACTCGCTGATCAATACGCTGATACAACAACTGTCGGTCTGTGGAAAGCCCAATCATAAAATAATCGTATACCGCTTCCGGTGCAGTAGTCGGGGCTGCAATGCTTATTCCCGTTGTTTCCAAGACTTCCAACGCGCGGATCACTTTACGTTCATTGTTGTAATGGATCTTTGCTGCGGCTAAAGGATCTAATACCTGCAACTTTTGCCATAGTGCTTCTTTGCCAATTCTTGCTGCTTCTTGCTGGTAGCGCTGCCGAACGGAAGGATCACTTTCCTCAGCGGCTCCTAATTGATAGTCATAGAGTAAAGCCTGGATGTACAATCCGGTTCCCCCTGCTACGATAGGCAGATGACCTCGTTGATGGGTGGCCGTGATCAACTCACGGGCTTCTTTTTGAAATTCTGCCACAGAATAGGATTCATGGCTGTCGCGAATATCGATCAGATGATGAGGGATTCCTTGCATTTCTGCAGCTGTTACCTTGGCTGTCCCAATATCTAAGCCACGATAGATCTGCATGGAGTCGCCGCTGATCACTTCTCCCTGATACTTTTTCGCCAGTTCGATGCTTAAGGCCGTTTTTCCAACCGCAGTCGGTCCGACTACCACAATCACTTTTTCCATCAATGAGCTTCCTCCTGAACCTTCCTTTGGACTTCCCGGACTCGCTCAGGAAAATTGGTAATAATTCCCGTGACCCCTACTGCAAGACAGTGACGAATTTCTGCTTCTGTATCGACTGTCCAAGGACGAATGGCAATCGGATAATCCGCGATCTGTTCCTCATGTTTCTTGACCCACTCATAGGCAGGATGAATCCCTTCAATGTAAGGGCGCGACAATGCTAACGGAGGTTTCGCCTCCGATTTTCCCATAATAAAGTCAAAGGTTGCTTGCGGTTCAATCGCATACAATCGATCCAATGTGTCAACATTGAATGAACAATACCAATGAGTAAAGGGCCAGCTTTGACTGGCTAACAATTCAGATACTTTCTTTTCGATCCCTTGATACTCGTAATGGTCTGTTTTCAATTCAATCGTTAAAATACCACGATAATTCTTTGCTGCTAAAAGATCGAGGACTTCCTTCAACGTCGGCACTTTTGTGGCGGCATAATCTTCTGAGAACCAGCTGCCGGCATTCAATTCTTTTAGTTCTGTCAGCGTTTTATCACAAATTCGGCCTTTGCCGTTCGTAGTGCGATCGACTGTTTCATCATGCATTACGATCAGGTGACCATCCTTTGATAGATGAACATCTAGTTCAATGATATCGGCTTTGACCCGAACTGCTTCTGCAAAGGCTGGTAACGTGTTCTCTGGACGGTCTCCACTACTGCCACGATGGGCAACGATTTGTACCATTTGTTTCACTCCAATCTTTTTCTATTTTACCACGGAACCCCATAGAACCAAACTCCTACTCCTTGTGCCATCCTCATTTTCTAAAGGCATCGCTAGGATTTGTATATATCAGAGAATCGACAAAAAAAGAGGCTATGACAGAAGTTTTTCCACAAAATGATCCTCCCAACAATCATGAAATTGCTCCTACTCTGCAGCAGGTCTTCATCAAATACACGATGGAGAGCGCAATTCCGTTCACGTCCTTCGGATCATCTCGTTGCAACTTCTGTCACAGACTCAATGTTATAGCCCCATTCTCGATTGACTCGACTATAATGGTTTAGAAAAATAAGTTAATGGTTCATTGGTCAAATTTTTCATTTGCGTTTTGCGCTCATTGACCATTTCAGTCAGTGTATCCAAGAAATTCTCCATGATGACACGACCGCCTTTATACGTATAACCGCCGATCTTCACCGTTTCTTCTGGTGAAAGGATCACTCTGCGGGTACCGATTTTCTTGAAAAATTCTTCTAAAAAATAATTCGGCAAATAAAAGTTATTCTGTGCGGCAAAAGACTGTAAATAAGCAAAATCATCGATCGTTATATAACAGTCATCGAAAGCATCGAAACTGACATATTCGTCCATCAGGATCACCCGTTTTTGTAAAATTTCGCTGATTTTCCTGTTCAATTGGAGAAGTGTCTCGATTTCTTTGACTTTATGCTCCAACAGCCGTCGCCGTTTTTCTTTTTGTTCATCGTAACGAATTCTGAGATTGAAGATGATCGTTACTAATAAGGCGCCTACTAATACGCCGATAAAACCTGCAATCGCTACTGCCATTTTCTTCTGACCCTTTCATGCTTACTTTCTTTTTATTGTATCATAATTTAAAAGAGAGGCAAAAAAGATAACGAACTTTTTATTTGACCTTTATTGACCTAATGGGTATACTTACTTTTAGATATTGCAAAAACTTTGTGCTAAACTATATCTATATCGATTTTTAGGAGGACTAAAAAATGAATTTAATTCCTACAGTCATTGAACAATCATCTCGTGGCGAAAGAGCCTATGATATCTATTCTCGTCTATTAAAAGACCGCATCATTATGTTAAGTGGTCAAGTAACAGATGATTTAGCCAATTCGATCATCGCCCAACTTTTATTCTTGGATGCACAAGATTCTGAAAAAGATATCTACTTGTACATCAACTCACCAGGCGGAAGCGTCACAGCCGGACTAGCAATCTTTGATACCATGAACTTCATCAAAGCAGACGTGCAAACGATCGTTATGGGGATGGCTGCCTCAATGGGTTCATTCTTATTGACAGCTGGTGAAAAAGGCAAACGCTTTGCTTTGCCAAATGCTGAGATCATGATCCACCAACCATTAGGTGGCGCACAAGGACAAGCAACAGAGATCGAAATCGCAGCTCGTCACATTTTGCAAACTCGCGAACGCCTAAACAAAATCTTGTCTGAGCGAACAGGTCAACCAATCGAAGTCATCGAAAAAGACACAGACCGTGATAACTTCATGACTGCTCAAGAAGCAAAAGATTACGGCTTGATCGACGAGATCATGGAATCAAACAGCTTAAAATAATTCATCCATCAAAAAACCAGCTGTGCTGAAGCACGCTGGTTTTTTTGCGTCATTAAACGAGATCCG
This sequence comes from Enterococcus sp. ARL09-542, assembly GCF_005234805.1. Taxonomy (NCBI): domain Bacteria; kingdom Bacillati; phylum Bacillota; class Bacilli; order Lactobacillales; family Enterococcaceae; genus Enterococcus; species Enterococcus sp. ARL09-542. The sequence goes on along the minus strand of NZ_QPQX01000015.1, from coordinate 22,592 downwards.
ATTGACTTCGCTTGCCATTAATAAACATATTTCCCTTGCAAGTAGTCTTTTCCCAAGGAAACATAATGGGCGATATTGGCTTTGTTTTTGGCAATTTCTTCCTCTGTCAACGGACGAATCACTTTAGCAGGACGTCCAAAAGCCAGCACATTGGGCGGAATGATCGTTCCTTGAGTAACTAAAGAACCGGCACCAATCAAACTGTTTTCACCGATAACTGCATGGTTCAAAACAATGGAACTCATGCCGATTAAGGCCCCTTTTTCAATCTTACAGCCATGAAGCATGCACTGATGACCGACAGTCACATCTTCTGCAATGATCGTGGGTGCATCATGATCCACATGAATGATCGTCCCATCTTGAATATTGGTCCGCTCACCTACTCGAATATAATTTGCATCTCCCCGCAAAACTGCTTGGAACCAGACAGTCGCCTCACTGCCGATGGTGACATCTCCGACGACAGTCGCATTTGGCGCGATAAAGTTTTGCGTACTAGCAGTTTCTGCGTTTAGTTGATTTCGTTTTTGGCTATTTGTCTCTTTTTTCCGATCCATTGTTAAACTCCTTTAGGATTTTTCTTTCTCCACTACACTTTACTACTACACTTTACTACTATACTTTACTACTATACTACTCTATTCCTGTACCCATGATACCATGAATAACTATGAAAACCACGAATCAGTCCGTAAGAGAACAGCGACTATATGCGGATATCTTCACACTTCATACAAAAAAAAGAGTGCGGCTGACACCACACTCTTTTGACCTATTCTGCTTCTTCTGAAAACTGACTCTGATAAAGCTGACTGTAAAATCCCCCAGCTGCCAGTAGTGTTTCATGATTGCCTTTTTCTATGATTGCTCCTTGATCCATGACTAAGATCAAATCGGCTTCCCGAATCGTAGACAACCGGTGAGCAATGACGAAACTGGTTCGTCCTTCCATCACTTTGTCCATCGCTTTTTGGATCAACGCTTCGAGCCGTGTGTCCACAGAGCTTGTTGCTTCATCTAAGATCAATATTTTCGGATTAGAAATGACTGCTCGAGCAATCGTCAAGAGTTGTTTTTGACCAAGCGAGATATTATCCCCTTCGGAATTGATAAACATCTCATAACCGTCCGGCATCGTCCGGATGAAATGATCCACATTGGCTGTTTTAGCTGCATCGACCACTTCATAATCGGTCGCATCTAACTTACCAAAACGAATATTGTCTCCGATCGTTCCTTCATACAACCAAGCATCTTGCAGAACCATGCCGAATAACGAACGGACATCGCTGCGGGCCATTTTCTTCGTATCAATACCATCAATCTTGATCGCCCCTTCGTTGACATCGTAGAAACGCATCAACAAATTGATCAATGTGGTCTTTCCGGCTCCAGTTGGTCCGACGATCGCTACCGTCTGACCAGCTTTCACTTCAAAGTTCAAATCTTTGATCAGCGGTTTCTTCGGATCATAGGCAAAACCGACATGTTCAAATTGAACATCCCCATGAAATTCCGCTGGCAATGGAATATCTGTTTGGTTGACTGGTTCTTCCGGTTCATCCAAAATCTCAAAAGCCCGTTTTGCAGCTGCCGAAGCACTTTGTAAGACAGAGGAAAGCTGGGTAATATTCCCCATTGGCTGACTCACTTGCCAAATGTATTGGATAAAGGCTTGCAGTTGCCCTACCACGATCACACCGCCAATTACATAGAAACTTCCCATAACTGCCATAGCAATATACGTAAAGTAGGCAGTCATTTGAACTAACGGCATCATCAATCCCGAGACGAAGGCCGAACGGAAGCCGTAATAGCGCAGTTGGTGATTGACTTTTTTAAAGCCGTCAAGTGTTTGTTTTTCTCGTCCATAGACTTTCAATACACTGAAACCAGTCATATTTTCCTGAACATAACCGTTCAAGTCTCCTAATGCATTTTGCATGCCTTGGAAGTCTTTTTGCGATTTCTTGACGATCGTTCTTGAAATGATCAATGACGTTGGAATCATGATCAATGCGATCAACGCCATAAACGAATTGATATAAAACATCATCGCTACCGCCATGATGATTCCTAGAAAGGCATTGACGATCCCGATCAAGGCTTGCTGCATCGCACCACTGACTGCATCCACATCGTTCGTTACCCGTGACAAGATATTTCCTTGCTGATTTTTGTCAAAATATGAAACAGGCAAGCGGTTGATCTTTTCTTCAATGTCTTGACGTAAATCACGCATCGCAGATTGAACGACATTTGTGATCAAAAGCCCTGACATTAATTGTGAGAAACAATACCCTACACCGACAACGGTGATCCAGATCAAACAAACGATGATGTAATCAAAATTCAGCGGCTCTCCCGCTGCAATATTCCGACTGATCTCTGTTGTAGGCAATCCGGACACATACGGCAATGCCGCGTTAAAGCCAACTGTAGCGACAGTAAAAAGTAAGACTAAAATAAAGGAGACTTTGTAGGGTTTGATGTAGCGCCCTAAACGTTTTAAAGAAGAGAATGCTTTCATTGTGCCAACTCCTCCTCTGATAATTGTGATGCTGCAATGTCGTAATAAACCGAGCAGTTTTCCAACAGTTCTTTGTGGGTGCCGATACCAACTACATCGCCTTCATTCAACACAATGATTTTATCCGCGTGCATGATCGTCCCCACACGTTGCGCCACGATCAAAACAGTTGATTCGGTCGTTTCTTTTTTCAAACGCGCCCGTAATTTGGCATCGGTTTGATAATCCAGTGCAGAAAAACTATCATCAAAAATATAGATCTCGGGACGACGGATCACCGCACGAGCGATCGCCAGCCGTTGTTTCTGACCACCAGAAAAGTTCGTGCCTCCTTCTGCTAGACGTGCATCAAAGCCATCCGGTGTTTTAGCAATAAAATCAGCTGCTTGTGCGATCTCAACCGCACGTTCTAAGTCCGCTTGTGTCGCATCTTCTTTCCCATAGCGCAGATTTTCTGCGATCGTTCCAGTGAACAGCAACGCTTTTTGGGGAATAAATCCGATCTTATTTCTCAAAGCGGACAAGCTGTACTCGCGAACATCGATCCCATCAATCAAAACCTGTCCTTTTGTGACATCATAAAAACGAGGGATCAATTGGATCAATGTTGATTTCCCGCTTCCAGTACTGCCGATGAAAGCAACTGTTTCACCAGGAGAAGCAGTAAAACTAACATTGCGGATCACAGGACTCTCAGCATGTCCCGGATAGGCAAATGTCACATTCTTAAATTCCATATATCCTTTGGTCTTGCCTTCTGTCACTGGCTGTTCGGCTTCCACGATTTCTGAAGTCATATCCAATGCCTCCTGAATCCGTCGGGCTGAGACCGCTGCACGTGGATACATCGTAAATATAGTCGCAAACAACATGAATGAGAATAGAGCATGGAAGATGTATTCGATAAAAGCAATCAAGTCACCGACTTGCAGTTGCCCATTTTCGATTTGAATACTTCCTGACCAAATGATCAGTACCATCACGATATTGAATAAGAAGAAAAAGCCCGGCTGTGCTGTCGCCATCAAACGGAACAAGCTGCGAGAGCTGGATGCATACGCTTGATTGACTTTGCTAAAGCGTTTCTCTTCAAATTTCTCATTTACGAACGCACGGATGACCCGTAAACCAGACAAGTTTTCCCGCAAAATACCATTGATCTTATCCAAATTGGCTTGCTGCTTGTTAGACAACGGCTCGGAAATCTTTGCGATGGCTATCACAGCAATCAACAAGATCGGCAGTGCCCCTAACACATACATCCCTAATTTTGTACTTGTCCGCATGACCATATACAAACTGACCGCAAACATCATCGGCGTCATCAATCCAATCCGCAGAATATTCTGCAAGAACAACATGATTTGATATGCATCATTGGTCACCCGAGTAATCAAGGATGAAACACCGATTTTTTCATATTCCGTATGTGAATAACCTTGCACCTTTTCAAAAAGATCATCTCGAACATCTGCTACGATATTCGTTGTGATTCTTGAGGTAAAGTACCCTAACATAATATTCATTGCGATCCCTGTCAAAGTAATAGCAATCATTGCCATTCCCATCTTCCAGATATACTCTCGGTCACCATTTCGAATACCGACATCGATCATTCGAGCCAGCAATGTGGGTAATCCTAGTTCAATCAAAATAAATCCAAACACACAGATGAAATTAAAAACCAACAGTTTTTTATTGCGCATTGTGTAATGCCACATTAATTTCAAAAAAGCCCCTCCTTTTTTTACACATTATTTTTACTATATCATAGTCCCAATTTCAAGTAACCCACTTCCCGAAGAAAAAAAGGAGATATTTTAAAGTATTTTTTTAAGGATGACCAAGGGAAGCCCTTTCAAACCAACTAGTTTCTATACTTATTTACTTTTCTATGATAAACTAATACTACTTGTAATGGAACGATTTACAAAAACCGGTGAATTTTTTATGACAACATTTGGAAAGCAAAGACGAGGCTTTCTCTTTTTTCTCACAACGATTGTCTGGAAAAAGCATGTAGCGGTCCACTGACGACCCCCACTTTTCAGGTCACTTATCTAGGGCCTTGATTTTGTGATGCACCGAATCGAACAAAACGATAAACTACTGCATTAGCAGATAAAGGAGAATTTGTATGATTTACAAAGTTTACTATCAAGAAACAAAAGACCGCAACCCAAAAAGAGAACAAACCCATTCCCTGTACATTGACGCAGAAAGCGCGGTTGCTGCACGCCGTACAGTCGAACAAAACACCCCATATAACATCGAGTTTATTCAAGAACTTGATGAAAAACATCTTGCGTATGAAAAAGAGAACGCTGATTTCAAATTAGCGGAGTTTTAATAATGAAAGTTTCTCTAAAAAATAATGAAACTGGCGTATTCGGCGTCGGCGGACTAGGCGAGATCGGAAAAAACTGTTATGGGGTTCAATTCCAAGACGAGATCATCTTGATTGATGCCGGGATCAAATTCCCGGAAGATGAACTACTTGGAATCGACTATGTGATTTCCGATTATAGCTACATTGTCCAAAACATCACGAAAGTCAAAGGGTTAGTCATCACTCATGGTCATGAAGATCATATTGGTGGTATTCCTTACCTTCTGCGTGAAGCAAATATCCCAATCTATGCTGGTCCATTAGCATTGGCTTTGATTACCAACAAGTTGGATGAACACGGGTTACTGCGAGATGCTACATTACATGAGATCAATGAAGATACCGTGATTCGCTTCCGCAAAACATCGGTCAGCTTTTTCCGAACGACCCACAGTATTCCTGATGCGCTAGGCGTTGTGGTGAAAACACCTTCGGGAAATATCGTAGCAACTGGTGACTTTAAGTTCGATTTCACACCCGTGGGCGAACCAGCAAACCTACACAAAATGGCCAGAATCGGAGAAGAAGGTGTGCTATGCCTCCTTTCTGACAGTACCAATGCTGAGATTCCGACCTTTACCAAGTCAGAAAAAACGATTGGTAGTTCGATCCGCAAGATTTTCGAAAAAATCGAAGGCCGGATCATCTTTGCCAGCTTCGCTTCCAATATTTTCCGTTTGCAACAAGCAGCAGATGCTGCGGTTGCCACAGGTCGTAAGATCGCTGTCTTCGGTCGAAGTATGGAAAATGCGATCGTTAATGGGCAGCGCTTAGGTTATATCAAAGTCCCTGACGGTACATTTGTCGAATCTCATGAGATCAATCGCTTACCAGCTAATGAAACCATGATCCTATGTACTGGCTCTCAAGGGGAACCAATGGCAGCCCTTAGTCGGATCGCCAATGGTACTCATCGACAAATTCAGATCCATCCAGACGATACGGTCATTTTCTCTAGTTCACCGATCCCTGGAAATACGACTAGTGTCAACCACTTGATCAACTTGCTGTTAGAAGCAGGTGCACATGTGATCCACGGGAAATTGAATAATATCCATACCTCGGGACATGGTGGTCAAGAAGAACAAAAATTGATGCTTCGTTTGATGAAGCCTAAGTTCTTTATGCCGGTCCATGGAGAGTTCAGAATGTTGAATATCCATACCCAACTGGCACAAGATGTCGGCGTTCCAAAAGAGAACTGTTTTATTATGGAAAACGGTGATATGCTGGCGTTAACTGCAGATTCTGCTCGTCGAGCAGGTCATTTCAATGCGGGTGATGTCTATGTTGATGGTAGTGGAATTGGCGACATCGGTAACGTTGTCTTACGAGACCGTCGTATCTTATCAGAAGAAGGCTTAGTGCTAGCCGTAGCCACCGTCGACTTGACGAAAAAAGAAGTCTTAGCAGGACCAGACATTCTTTCCCGCGGATTCGTCTATATGCGGGAATCTGGCGAGATGATCAATGAAGCACAACAGATCCTGTTCCGTGCCCTCAGAGAAGTCTTGAACCAGCCAGATCCTAGCGAACATAAAATGCGAGAAGCCATGTCAGCTGCTTTGCAACCCTTCTTATTTGAAAAAACAGAACGTCACCCAATGATTCTTTCGATGATCATGACACCTGACGACCACTAACAAAAAAACTCGACCAAACCCTCAATGGAAGTGGTCGAGTTTTTTATTTTTCATCCTACTGACTTCCTTAGGTTTAAGACTCTCTTCTTTCGAAATTGGACGCAGGATTATCGGTACTGTCTCTTGCCACAGCTATTTAAAACTACTTTGGAAACTTAGCTATATTGGAGGCTATATTAAAAACTGTCTTAAAAACGATCTAAGAAGTGATCTCACCGATACATCTCTTCAGGAGAACTATCTACTTTTCGCTAAGCACCAGTTTAATGGTTTTAACTTCATATGGATGCAATGAAAATGCGATCGGCTCCGCTTTTAACTCTTCGCTAGCTTCTTCCATCATGTTCGTCTCTTGCCAGCGAATTTTGCCAGTTCCATGACAGTGAATGGTGACGTCGCGATCGCTCCCTAAATGGTCATAGCAACGCAAAATCCACCCGCTTTGATCTTCCGCTAACTTCAATGCGTCGATTATCAAACTTTCATCAGCCTCGATTTCAAGAGGAATACTTGCCATCTCTGTTTGAAGTTGACTCAATGGTGCATTGATCTCCCAAGCTTCTTCCATCACCTGACCAGTTGCAAAATCTCCTTGATGCGGAAATAGGCTGTAGGTAAGCGTGTGGGAACCAAGATCTGCCTGAGGATCCGGGTATGTTGCTCCTTTTAATAAAGATAATCGCAGCTGATTGCCTTTGATATCGTAGCCGTATTTGCAGTCGTTCAAAAGGGCCACCCCGTAATCCATTTGTGCAACATCCGCCCACTGATGACCTACTGTCTCAAATTTGGCGATATCCCAGCTCGTGTTCCAGTGAGTTGGACGCTTCACATTCCCATGCTGAATATCAAAAATAGCTTCTGTCGCGCGAATATTGACATCAAATTTCACTTTCAACAATTGCTGGCGTTCTTGCCAATCCACCGTGGTAACAAAATCAATTCGCTTCGTATGAGCATAGAAATAGATTTTTTGTAAAATAGTTGACTGCCCAAAAGTGACTTGCTGTTCTAAGACAGTAAACAAAGGATTGTTCGCGATGACTTGAATGCCTGCACTGCTTAGCTCCGTGCCTTTTTCTTGATAAAAAAGATCGATATCCCACGCATCGAAATTCAATGGTTTGTCTTCAAATAATTGAAAGACATTCCCTGTCCCAGCAAGCACTTCTCGTTGTGCGGTTTTGTCATAGATCTGGGTCAAATGCCCCGCCTCATTCCATCGGACTTGATAAAACGGAGTCTCGAGTCGGTCTTTTTCACTAACGGACACTGCTTCCAATGGCAACGCACAGATACAATCCGGCAAAAGACTCGCTTGGAATGCTGGCAAATGTACCAGAGCGTAACAGGAACCGTCGAAGAAAACTTGCTGCTGTTCAGGTACCGTGCCCGGTGCTACTGCAATGATGCTTGTTCGCTGCCAAGCGGCTGTATTGATGATACGTAATTGTTGTTCTTCTGTCTCAAGAGCAGTTGTCAGAGCATGAAGCTGCTTTTGACAAGCAAGTGCTTCGTTCCGATAATCTTGATAGACTTCTTTGATGGAAGAGCCCGGGATAATGTCATGAAATTGATTCTTCAAGACGCTTTTCCAAAGCTTTTCGAATACTGCAGCAGGATAAGCCGTTCCTGCTGTCATAGACTGAAGACTGTACAAACATTCAAGTTCCCGCAAGCGTATTTCAAACCAGCGATTCATTTTCTTGATAAAGGCCTGCGAAGTATAGGTACCGCGATGGTACTCCAAATACAGTTCCCCATCCCAGATTGGTAGATCGTTCGAATTTTGGTCGACAGTTTCATGTAACTCTTCAAAAAAGTCAGCAGCCCGACCCGTTTTAAGCATCGGTAATCCCGGAATTTCAGCCATCTTTCTGCGGTTTTCCAACATTTCTCGGGTGACACCACCGCCGCCATCTCCATGTCCATAGGAAATCAATAGATGTTGATTCAATGCTTTATTTTGATAGCTGCGATATACTCCTAAAACCGTCTCCGGGGTCAGCAACCCATTATACGTGTAAAACCAATTGGATTTTTCTGTCCAGCTGCCACCACCTGGAACGGGTGTCGTGATGAAATGCGTCAAAATTTCAGAGCCATCGATCCCCTTCCATAGAAAGGTGTCGTTTGGCATGCGATTGTATTGATTCCAACTTATTTTCGTCGTCATAAAGGTATTGATTCCACTTTTTTTCAGAATCTGCGGCAACGCCCATGAATACCCAAAAACATCCGGCAGCCAGAGATAGGTGCTTTCCCGCCCGAATTCCTCGCGAATAAACTTTTTTCCGTAGAGAATCTGGCGAATAAGGGATTCGCCACTAGGCAGATTACAATCTGCTTCGACCCACATGGCGCCATCAACTTCCCAGCGGCCTTCTGCGATTCGTTGTTTGATTTGCACATACAATTCAGGATAGTCCTCTTTGATATATTGGTAAATTTGCGGCTGAGTTTGAAGGAACACATATTCTGGGTATTCTTTCATCAATTTCAAGACTGTAGAAAAGCTGCGGGCCGCCTTTTCACGCGTGTGCTTCAACTGCCAAAGCCACGCAAGATCAATGTGGGTGTGTCCAATCGCTGTGACTTGAACCAAGTCACTTTTGGGAAGTGCTTGCAGCGCCTCTTTTAGAAAAAGATGTGCTTCCCGCAAACTATCATAAAACTGCGGTGATCCTTTTTCTCGCCAATCGATCCGTTGAAACGAACCATTCAACATCTTGAGCAGCCGAACCTTCCGGTCATGATCCTCTGCTAATTGCTGGATCGTTTCTAAAATCATTTTAGAAAGATAAAAATAATCGTTAGCTTCTTCATCCAAACAACCGATAAATGCAGCTTTCAGTTCATGAATCAGCTGTCGTTCCTCGCCACCGCCTTCTAATCCAGACCATAGCTTCAGCGCAACGATCACTTCTTTTCCTAAATTTGCAGGTTCTAATAGAAATTCTTTGTGGTTGGCGTCGATTCCCTGAACAGGGACACCATCAATAAATAAAAGTGATTCAAAACCAGAGTTATTGCCGCCACCAGTTTTTCCAAAATCAAAAAACAATATATTCATCTTCGGGGGAATGGTGACTTTCGCTTGAAGCCATAAATAGCGATCCCTTCCTTGCCACGTTTCCCCTATGTGCATGACTTGTTCAGTCGAAAAGAGTGGCGGATATTTCTGACACTTTGTCTGATCCTCTGTGACAAACCATTGCTGGATCTGACGCTTGTTTCGATACCTCAATGCCTCGATTTCTTGAATGCGGCGCTTGATTTTTGCTTCTTGCATAAAATAATCCATTTTGTTCTGCTCCTTTGGCATTCACTTGGTTTTCCTACTGCTTATTCGCCCTTAAGTTAGTCTTGATTAAAGCGTTCAAATTGTTGCCGACGGATCTCCAATAAGCGTTGAGCACCGATACGATCCAATTGCTGCACATAGTTGGTCCAATCCTTTTCAAAATTCCATTCACCTGTAATGAACTTTACCCGCGATTGTTCCACATGGGTTGAGATATCTGTAACGATCGTTGACAATTCTGCTGCTTCTGCTTCGGTTGCCATAAATGTCGGCAGCATGTATTCCGGCATATATTCTTCTTTGACATCATCATAGACAGCCGGTTCTTTGCCAAACGCTCGATCTCTGATTTCTTGATCCAATTCCGCATAAGGGAAATAGCCTCCATACACATTATCGACCCACTGGAAAGCACCGAGTTGCGGCCCGTTTTGATAGTTTAAGATTTCGTCAATATAGACCATGTGCCCATCTTCGTCAACTTCATAGGTCACTCCTTCTTCTCCTAAATAAGCAAAAATCTGCCCTTCAGGACTATAGAAGTAATCCACCCACTCAAGAAGTAATCCTGGATCTGCTGCATCCTTCGTAATGATAAATGCTGAAGTACCAGAAACAGGCGGTTCCGTATAAAGTGTCTTGTCGCCATAAGGTCCTTCAATGACATTGATCGGCGTATACGTTTCTGGTCCAAATGGGCCAATGAAATCAGGATCGACCCACTGGAAGAGACCAACTTTGTCTTGGGCAGCATCCGCTCGCCATTTGTCATCATCCACGCCGGCAAAGGATTGTTTTGCAACTAATCCTTCTGCATACAACTCTCTTAGGTACATCCAGACTTCCCGCATCCGTTCATGGTTGATGGTCAACTGTAATTGCCCCGCTTCATCCACAAACAGCATATTCCCCATCGCCTGTCTGCCGCCTGTCCCCAATCCATAGGAAGCCATGAAGACCTTTTCCAGTCCGCCGGCTAACCAGCCACTTGGCATATAATACCCTTCTCGTCCTTCCCCGCTCGCTACAAAAGCAGCTAGAACCTCTTTCAGTTCATCTGTTGTACGAGGCACATCCAAGGACAATTCATCCAGCCAATTTTGATTGATATACAGTCGAACCGTTCGCCCGCCGCTCATTGGATCCAAAGACATATACGGCAGCGAGTACATATGACCATCCGGTGCTGTTAACGTCTTTTTGACAATCGGATTTTCATCTAAGATTTTTTGCAGATTCGGTGCATGTTCGGCAATCAGATCTTCTAATGGAATGAACAATCCTTGCTGTCCGTATTTCACGATCTCATCATTGCTCCAGCCGGTCTGATAAAAGGCATCAGGCAGCTTTCCTGATAGAATCAAATTCTTCTTTTCCCCAAACTCTTTTACTTCTTCCCACTGTACTTTGACTCCAGACTTCTTCTCGTACTCTTGCCACATCCACAGGTCTTCGCTTTTCGGCCTCACGTCTGTAAAATCATTCCTCATTAAATGAATCGACTTTACGTCATCTGCTACTTTTTCACTTGGACTAGATTGGCAAGCCGACAACAGCCAGACGAAGGACAACAAAAACAATAGCACTCCTTTTTTCATACAGTTCTCTCCTTTTTATACAATCGAACAACGGGCGACATCAAAAATAGACTCCTTTCATTTTGTTAAATTTATTGAAAAACAAGAAACCTATCCCATAAGCAGGCAATCCGATCCCTAAACAGATCCCTAAAAATGGATAGTAACAATAAAGAAGACTAACCAATCCAAGAAGTCCCATACTTATTAACAGCTGAACGGGACAAATGAACACAAACAGTAACGGCTGTAACCAACGATGGACTTTGTCTAATGAAAAATAAGCATGCACAGGGAAAAATGTGATCGCCAGCAATAAAATAATCAGGAGATTCGTCCGCATCGTAAACTCAAACAAGAAATTGGTGGGATAATCACTCGCTAATGTGTGATGAACCCCAATAACAAAACCAGTCAGAACAATAGCCGCAACATGAAACCAGCGATTTTTTTGTTTGTTGTGCCGATATTGATCTGAAAAAATTTCTTTGAGAGGAGCTTCATTTTTCTGCAGAATCCTTTTTCGAATGCAATCATAGACAGTAATCGTTGCCGGTATCAGACTAAACAGCACACCGCCCAGAAGCATGTAGCGCCACCAATACACATTCAAAAGCATCATATCGTACACTAATTCACAAAATGCAGCGATCGCTTTTAGCATCGAAACACCTCCTCATCCCTTGATGGATCCTACTAGGATGCCTTTTTCAAAGTATTTGGCTACCACAGGATAAAATAGGAGCACAGGCAGACTTGAAACGATCACTACGCTGTATTTGAGGGTCATTTTCAGCATAAGCAGTTCGGATTCCGCACTACCGGCAATGATTTGGTTCATATCTTGGCCAAACTGTCCCTGAACCAGTATTTCTCGCAGAATAATCTGCAGAGGATACTTGGCACGATCCTGTAAATAAATCAACGCGTCAAAGTAGGCATTCCAGCGACCGACACCATAGAACATTGCCATCACTGCGATGATCGGGGTAGCCAGAGGCAAGACGACTTTCCATAATAACCATAAATCGTTGGCACCATCGATATAAGCGCTTTCAATCAAATCATTAGGAATATTTTGACTGAAATACGTACGCATCAAAATCATATTATAAACACCCAACGCTCCAGGCAAGATCATGACCCAAAGTGTGTTAACGATCCCTAACTGCTGATTGACTAAATAAGTGGGGATCAACCCTCCGCTAAAAAACATCGTAATCGTAAAAAATAAAGTAAAGAAACGCTTGCCTCGTAAGCCGGAACGAGACAATGGGTAGGCAGCAATCGTCGTGACGATTAAGTTGATCACTGTCCCTAAACCCGTGTAGATCACTGCGTTGCGAAAACCCGTCCAGATATCACTGCTCTTGAGCACTTCCTTGTACCCTTCAACATTTAATCCACGGGGATACAAAAGCAACGGGACCTCATAGATCCTAGTGGGATCACTGAAGGAAGCATTGACCACAAAGATAAGCGGATATAAGATAATCAGGGCAATCAGACTGACCAGTAAGATATTGATAGTATTAAACAGTTTATCCCCTTTCGTTGCTGATACTTTCATTCGTTTTCCTCCTACCAAAGACTCGATTCATTTGTCTTTTGTGCTAGTTTATTAACAATAAATAAAACAATAAAATTAATCACGTTATTAAAAAGACCGACTGCAGCAGAGAAACTATACTCCCCATTTATGATCCCCATTTTATAGGTATATGTCGAAAGCACCTCAGAGGAAGCGAGATTCGCAGCGTTCTGTAAGAGAAAAGTCTTCTCAAAGCCCACGGATAAAATGCTTCCTGTCGCCAATATCGTGGAGATCACGATGGTCGGCATGATGGAAGGAATCGTGATATGACGAATACATTGCAAGCGAGAGGCACCATCCAAGTAAGCGGCTTCATATTGATCGGGAGAGATCCCGGACATCGCTGCCGTATAAATCAACGTTCCCCACCCCACACCTTGCCAGACACCCGACCACACATAGATATGCGGAAACCATTTAGGACTTCCGAGAAAATCGATCGATGGAAACCCAAATGTATTCAGCAACATATTAATCATGCCATCTTGACTTGAAAAAAAGAATTGAACCATCCCGATCACGACAACCACCGAAATAAAATTTGGGATGTATGAAATCGTTTGAGCGGTTGATTTGAACCATTTCCGATTCAATTCATTGAATAATAACGCCAAAATGATCGGTAATGGTACACTGACCAACAAACTGTAAAGACTCAAGCGCAAGGTATTAACAATGATCTCGAGAAAAAAATAGGAAGCAAAAAAACGCTCAAAGTGCTTCAATCCCACCCAAGGGCTACCTAAGATCCCAAATGCGGGAGAATAATCTTTGAATGCGATAATCACGCCATACATTGGCCAATAATTCCAGATCACGACAAAAATAACTGGAATGATCAGCATGACGTAGAGCCACTTGTGTTTCTTTAAATCTTTTTTTAGATCCTGGAAATTTCTTTTGTTTTTACCCAGATAGCCGCTTTTTGCAACTGTACCTTTTACAGGCATCTTGAGTCCCCTCCTCCATTTAACTAGGTTTGTCTTTTTGTGTCGTTATGTTACCTTCGATGCTAAAAAAATACGTCCAATCAAATTGGAGCACTTTACCGATCCGCTTCGCTACTTCTACACTTGGTCGGCGTTTTCCTCGTTCAATCATATTGTAATATGTTCGCTCAATTTCGGATTCCTTAGCTACTTGATCCTGAGTGAGTCCATTTTTTTCACGTTGCCTAATGAGCCACTCCCGCATACAGTTCCCTCCTTCTTCGGAATGTAACGTTTCGACACACACTCATTATATGTTTCCTTATGACACTTGTCAACGACATTTAGTAACAAATAGACACCAACCGACTCTTTTTTTCTAAGTAACGGTGTGTTACTATCACGAGAGAGGTAGGTGTCATTATGTTTCCGCAAATCATAAAAAAATTACGTCTGGAAAAGAAGTTAACTCAGCAAGAAGTGGCAGACAAAATCGGGATCACACGTCCAGCTTATACTGCCTATGAATCAGGAAAAAGAGAGCCCGACTTTAGCATGCTGCAAGTGTTAGCCGATCTATTTGGTGTGTCGACCGACTATCTCTTAGGCCGATCTGATAAGAGACACCTCTATCCTAAAGTAGAAAGTGACTTGATCAGTTCCCATGTCGATGAATCAATCTCAGAAGAAGGAATCAAAGAAATCCTCACGTTCATTGATTTTGTCAAAGAACGCGAGCAAAAAAAAAGACCATCTGAATGATGGTCTTTTTTGACTGTGCCTTCACTAATCCCATGAATGCAGTCTTGTAAATAAGCTTACGCTTTGTTTACGTTTACTGCTTGAGGTCCACGATCTGATTCTTCAACATCAAAAGTCACTGCTTGGCCTTCTTCTAAAGTCTTGAAGCCTTCACCTTGGATTGCTGAGAAATGTACAAATACGTCTGTACCGTCTTCACGTGAAATGAAGCCAAATCCTTTTTCAGCATTGAACCATTTAACTGTACCTTGTTCCATTATAAAAAACCTCCTCGTGCATAAGCACTTAATTATGTGTAACATTGCTCGTGTCCGATAGAGGTGTAACAAGCGTTTCAACATCTATTCAGCAAACAAAATTACACTAATATTTTACACTTGCTACTATTTTTTTGCAAGGTAGACGATCAGCCTTCCCAGAGTCCTTCTTCTCGCAAGCTGATATATGAATTATTGCCGATAATCAAGTGGTCCAGCAAGTCGATACCCATCAATTCCCCACACTTCATCAATCGTTTAGTAAAGGTAATATCCGCCTGCGAAGGTTGGGGACTGCCGCTGGGATGATTGTGCACGCAGATCACTCGGGCGGCACAGCAACGAACTGCTCCGTGATAAATTTCTCTAGGATGAGCAATCGACTGATTGAGACTGCCGATGAATAACGTCTTTTTTTGGATGATCTCATTTTTGGTATTTAGGTAGAGACACAGCAAATGTTCTTGCTGGTAATCTTTTAATTCCTCCATCATCTGATTGGCAATATCCACACTGGAATGAACTCTGCCATATTTTGGCTGTGCTGCTCGTTGGATGCGGGCGCCAAGTTCTACGGTAGCTTTGAGTTCGATCGCTTTGATCTGGCCTACCCCACGAATGGCCTGCAGTTCGTCCAATGTCACGTGCTTTAGCTCATACAAGTCTTCAAACTCGTTGAGGATCTGACCAGCTAGTTCGATGACATTGAAAGGATGAGAACCCGTTCGTAAAAGAATCGCTAACAATTCTTGATTGGATAAAGCTTCAGCGCCATAATGCAATAGTCGTTCTCGAGGATAGGAACTTTGAGGAATTCCATTGTCTTTCATAAAAAAAACTCCTTTGCGTTAGTCTAAAATAAAACTACGCAAAAGAGTTCATGGTTGATGCGACACTACCAAGTATAGGCCTGCTCAAAATAATCCGGCACTTCTACCAGTGAAGGCAAGATATGCAGCACTTTTTCTTCGATCACTGACGTCGGAGCAACCAGATCAGGTACCATGATCACCGGAATGCCAGCTGCATGCGCAGCATGAATACCGTTAGCGGAATCTTCAAGAATGACTAATTGATTTTTCGGAACCCCTAAGCGATTATGGGCTTTTTCGAAAATTTCAGGATCCGGTTTCGCCCGCACAACATCATCGAAACAAACGATTTCTGGAAATTCTTGCGTCAGACCTGCGGAATCCAGCAATGTATCGATGACTCGTCGTTGGTTGCTAGAAGCAAGGATCCGCGGAATCCCTTTTTCATCCAAATAGCGCAGCAAGTCATGGACCCCCGGTTTTAATGCTGCTTGACCTTGCTCAAAGAGCAGCAGAGTTTGATCAAAAGCGGCTTGGATGAAACGATCAACAGTCTCTGGACCGAAGGCCGCATCATATCGTTCATGATAAGCCGCCCAGACTTCTTCATCTGAAACACCAACGTATGCTAGATAGACATCTTTTGTATAGGGGATCTCCATCTGATCGGCCACGATCTGTGTTGCCTGATAGTAAAGAAGCTCCGTATCAAAAATCAGTCCGTCCATATCAAAAATCACACCATATAATTCAGCCATTTCTTCCTCCCATTCCCAACAAAAGTTCCCGAACTTCTGATACAAAATAAAGCGAACCAGTGATCAGAAGCAAGTCTTCATTGGTCATTTTTTCTAATAATTCTGCTAAGCCAAACTGCCATAGTGAAACGATCGAGATGCGCGCTTCATTCAATTGCTGGTAATCATCACTTAAATGGATCGCTTTTGGAAAATCAAATGTGGTCAAATAGATTTCAGCTTTCGGGATCGTTAACAGCTGTTGCAGCATCTCATCGACATTTTTTGTCTCCAATGCTGAAAACAAGATATGGATGCGATAGTTGGTGAATTCTTCTCTAACTGTCTCAACCAAGCGTTCCATGGCGTGCGTGTTATGCGCACCATCTATAATGATCAGCGGTTCATTGCTGATTTTCTCCATTCGCGCGGGCCAATAAGCTTTCTTTAAGCCATTGCGGACTACTTTTTCCGAAAATGGCAGTTTTTTTAACTCACAGAATAAATAATATAATTGAATAGCGACACCGGCGTTTTCTGGTTGGTGTCGACCAATCATCGGCGTTTTCAGTCCTTTGATTTTTCCGCGGTCATTCTCAAAATCGAACCACTCTCCCCAGATTTCATCCGGACGATGATACGTGACTCGATAGTCTTCTCCCAAGTGGGATACAGGAGCCTCAGATTCTGCAGCTTCAAGGTCGATTACGGATAGCGCACTTTCAGGGATCTTCCCAGTCACTAGTGGCACCTTGGGTTTGATGATCCCGGCTTTATGGGCAGCAATGGCCTCAATCGTGTCACCAAGCATATCCATATGGTCCATTCCAATAGTCGTGATGGCCGTCAAGATTGGTGTGATCACATTTGTACTATCCAAACGGCCGCCTAAGCCAACTTCTATGATAGCCACATCGACTTGTTGCTGGGCAAAGTAGCCGAATGCCAGTGCAGTCAAAATCTCAAATTGGGTGATTCCGGTCAATTCTTCTTCCTGATCCAGTTGCATGACGAGTGGTTGAAGTGTTTCGACCCATTCAATCAGCGAGTCATCTGGTATAAAACGCCCATCAATCTCGATCCGTTCATTGAAAGACTCGATATGGGGCGATGTGAACGTTCCAACTTGCAGCCCACTTTCTTCTAGAAGACTTCGTAAATAGCTGACAGTCGAACCCTTGCCGTTCGTTCCGGCAACATGGATCAATGTCAGATTTTTTTCTGGATTGCCTAATCGTTGTAGCAATGCTTCTACTCGCATCAATCCTGGACGCATCCCGAAGGTCTTTCTTCCGTGGATCCATGCAATTGCTTCTTCACTTGTCATGTTCTTCACCTCAAAATCATTTTAGCAAATCTTCCCTTTTTTTCCTAATTCTACTGCTCTTTCTCTCAGAGCGTTCCCAACAAAAATCGATAGGAAAACTACCCGATCTATAGCGGTTAGGAATTCTTTCCTCTATAGATCGGGTAGCTAGAGATCGGGTAGTTAGAGAGTAAATAGTTAGATCGGTAATTTGCAACAGCTAGTGTTCCATAGGAATATCGATGATTAGCTTGCTGCCTCGATTCAATAAATAGATTATTGAATCGTACGCAATTGCTCGATCCGTTCTTGAACTGCTTTTTGTTTATCCAAATAATCGGCTTCTTTCGCTCGCTCTTGCGCCACAACTTCTTCAGGGGCATTGGCAACGAAACGTTCGTTTGCTAATTTCCCTTGCACGCGTTTGACCTCTTGATTGAATTTCGCCAATTCTTTTTCTAAACGGCTGATTTCTTCTTCGATATTGATCAAGCCGGCTAATGGCAAATAGATCGTTGCTCCGGATAAGATAGCTGACATCGCCAATTCCGGTGCTTCCAGTGTATTGGAAATCACTAGCTCTTCTGGATTGCAGAATCGTTCGATAGAGTTTTTGTTGGTGATCAGGAAGCTCTCGATCTCAACATCGTTGGTTTGGATCAGCAATGTAATTGGCTTAGAAAGCGGCGTGTTGACTTCCGCCCGAATGTTGCGGACAGAACGAATCAACTCTTTTAACACTTCCATTCCTTGTGCTGCTTTCTCATCCGACCACTCTGGCTGAACTTCTGGATAAGCAGCTACTACAAGCGAATCGCCTGTATGAGGCAGTTTACTCCAAATTTCTTCTGTGACAAACGGCATGATTGGGTGCAGCAAGCGTAATATTTGATCCAACACATGAACCAAAATGCTCTTATTGACTTGTTTAGCTGCTTCATTTTCACCATATAAGGTTTCTTTGCTCATTTCGATATACCAGTCACAAAAGTCATCCCAAATAAAGTTGTATAACTGGCGACCTGCTTCACCGAATTCAAAACGATCAAACAACTCAGTCACTTTCTCGATCGTTTCATTTAAACGAGTTAAGATCCAACGGTCCGCTACGGATTTCTCGCCAGAAAAATCAATATCTGTCACCGTCATTCCTTCAACATTCATCAAGACAAAACGGGACGCATTCCAAATCTTGTTGATGAAGTTCCAAGCAGCATCCATTTTTTCATAGCTGAAGCGAACATCTTGTCCTGGTGCAGAGCCATTTGATAAGAACCAGCGCAATGCATCGGCGCCATATTTTTCGATGACTTCCATCGGATCGATCCCGTTCCCTAATGACTTACTCATTTTACGTCCCTGTTCATCACGAATCAGTCCATGGATCAGCACATTTTCAAAAGGACGTTTGCCTGTGAATTCCAAGCTTTGGAAAATCATGCGGCTTACCCAGAAAGCAATGATGTCGTAGCCTGTGACTAGCGTGTTGGTTGGGAAATAACGCTGATAATCAGCACTATTTTCATCTGGCCAGCCCATGGTTGAAAATGGCCATAATGCGGAGCTGAACCAAGTATCCAGTACATCAGGATCCTGTGTCCAGTTTTCGGCATCTGCCGGTGCTTCTAAGCCCACATACATTTCACCAGTTTCATTGTGGTACCAAGCAGGAATTTGATGTCCCCACCACAATTGTCGGGAAATAACCCAGTCGTGAATATTTTCCATCCAGCGCAAGAAAGTTTGATTGAAGCGCGGTGGGAAAAACTCGACTGCCTGATCCGTCGATTGGTTGTCGATCGCTTCTTTAGCCAATGGCCCCATTTTGACAAACCATTGCGTAGATAAACGAGGTTCAACAACGACACCGGTTCGTTCTGAATGGCCAACACTGTGAATCATTTTTTCAATCTTTAACAAACGTCCGATATCTTCCAAATCTTTGACGATCGCTTTACGAGCTGCAAAACGATCCATGCCAGCATATTTACCGGCTAAATCATTCATGGTTCCGTCATCGTTCATAACATTGACCCGTGGCAAGTTATGGCGGTTACCGACTTCAAAGTCATTCGGATCATGGGCAGGGGTGATTTTTACTACGCCGGTTCCAAATTCTTGATCCACATAAGTATCCGCAATGATTGGGATCTCTTTATTAACTAATGGCAAAATAACCTTTTTGCCGATCAATTCTTGGTAGCGTTCATCCTCTGGATGGACAGCGATCGCAGTGTCTCCTAGCATCGTTTCTGGACGAGTGGTGGCAATCTCTACGGTACCAGAACCATCTGCCAGTTCATAAGTCATGTGGTAAAAAGCTCCTTCGATCTCTTTATGGATGACTTCAATATCAGATAAGGCCGTACGTGCTTGCGGATCCCAGTTGATGATATATTCGCCGCGATAGATCAAGTCTTTTTCGTAAAGAGTTACGAAGACTTTACGGACAGCATCTGACAGACCCTCGTCTAATGTGAATCGTTCTCGACTATAGTCAAGAGACAATCCTAGCTTTGCCCACTGCTCACGAATATGGCCTGCATATTCTTCTTTCCATTCCCACACTTGGTCGACAAATTTTTCCCGACCAAGGTCATAGCGGGAGATCCCTTGTTCTCTTAGTTTTTCTTCGACTTTTGCTTGTGTCGCAATTCCAGCGTGATCCATACCTGGTAACCACAATGTATCAAACCCTTGCATCCGTTTTTGGCGAATGATGATATCTTGAAGGGTTGTATCCCACGCATGGCCTAAGTGTAGTTTACCAGTAACATTTGGCGGAGGAATAACGATTGAATAAGGCTTGGCTTTTTGATCACCACTTGGTTTGAATAGATCTTTGGCTAACCATTCCTGGTAGCGTCCCGCTTCGACTTCTTGCGGGTTGTACTTTGTTGATAAGTTATCGGACATTGTTTTACCTCCTACTTTTTTTGATCAGTTCCTTCAAGACCGCTCGGCTTTTGGGAATAAAAAAAGTCCTAAAATGCCGAAGCATTTTAGGACGTAAATACGCGGTACCACCTAAATTGTAGATTTCTCTACCTCTTGGGCGTGAGTTAACGGTCACGAAGCGTTTGATTCTACTGAACAAGGTGTTCCTTGCTGTTCCAATCAAAGACTCACAAGCTACCTTCTCAGATTCCTGCTGAAAACCTTGCACCAATTGGTCTTCTCTCTGTAAAAACAGTCCGTCTGATACTCCTCTTGATCCTCGTCTTCTTTCAATTGATCTTGTTCATTCTACAATGAACTTTTTTGAAAGTCAAACAGCGATTGATCTGGCAGCGGCCAAAGCCGATTGATAGTCCGGTTCTTGAGAGATTTCAGGCACGATCTCTTCGTAGCGGATCACCCCTTTTTCATCTAAGACAAAAATCGCGCGGGCAAAATGTCCAAACTCTGGGATCATAATTTGATAGGTTTCTCCAAACGTATTTTCTGGATCATGCAGCATCAGCATATCGATCCCTTCTTGTCCACACCAATTTGCTTGTTCTTCTTTCGTATTGTTCGAGATTGTCACAAAATTAACCTCATCAATCTTACTTGCTTCTTCATTGAAGCGCTTCGTCTGCAATGCACAGACCCGCGTGTCAATGTCGGGAACAATGCTTAAGATCGTCGGTTTACCTAAGAAATCAGCTAAGCGATAAACTTTGTCATCTAAACTTTTCAGTTCAAATTCTTTGGCTTGATCCCCTACTTTTGGCTGAATGCCTGGTACTTCAAAAATGGTTCCTTTACGTGTTACTTGCATGTCATCTCTCCTATTACAGTTTTCTCCAGTATAGGAGAGAACCCGCGAAAGCCAAAAGATTTTGCTCAAAACCTACGATTTCTGAGAATAGGTATTGTCAAAAAAGATCAACGTCTGTAATTCTGTCGTCAGATCGATGTATTGGATATGAACATTTTTAGGTACATTGACGCGATCAGGGGCAAAATTTAAAATCGCTGTAATGCCAGATTCTACGATCGTATCGATTGCCGCCTGAGAATATTGACTAGGTACTGTCGAGATAGCTACAGTGATTCCTTTCTCCTGAACGATCTCAGCTAGCTGATCCATTCCATAAACATAGTGACCGTCGATGGTCTTACCGATCAATTGCGGATCATTATCAAATACAGCAACGATCGAAAGATTCTCATTGCGGCGAAAGTTGTTATTTGCAAGAGCTTTACCTAGATTGCCAAAGCCCACTAATGCAATGTTCTTTGCTTCGTTCGTTTCTAATATATGGCTAAAAACTTCAATCAAGTAAGGAACTTCATAACCATACCCGCTTCGTCCTAATTCCCCTAAGTGGGAAAAGTCCCGACGAATCGTTGCGGAAGGAACTTGTGTGATCTCAGCAAACTCTTTTGATTTGATTCGATGGACACCTGATGCATCCAAAAATTTTAAATGCCTTAAATAAGCAGGCAGACGTTTCGCTGTTGCTTTAGGAAGTTTTTTTTCTCTTAATGCTTCCATGGTTTCCGTCCTCCTTGTTAAATAGTTCACATATCGAGTTTAGCATGCTCGTCATTGAATAGCAAGCAATTTTCACAAACTTTTAATGCTTCCTAGATTCCAGTCAAACGACTGTGAGAAATCTCTCACAGGTCCAGCATAAACGAAAAAGACGGCTACTTGGGCACACCCTTTGTAACCATCTTTTTTCGGTTCTATAATATTTTGTGTTGGTGGAAAATCGAAGGCGATTTTCTACTAACACTTTTTCTTCGTTTCAACTCAAA
>NZ_QPQX01000014.1:0-75510 GCF_005234805.1 Enterococcus sp. ARL09-542 | reverse complement strand
TGTTCGCTAGAGTCTTTAGAATTTCTGTAGTAAAATCGTTCATAGGGAAGTCCTCTCTTCTGTGAATGTGTTGTGGTAGCTCTATTCTACAGAAGGGACTTCCTTTTTTCTATTTACACAAAATATTTTACACTCTCTTCAGTCTGCATGGAAATCAAGTTATTATTGGGAATTCCAGCTTAATCTATAGTAAGCAATATATTCTTATTATTCATTTTGAAATTTTGCAGCAGAGTCTTACATTTTTTTGTCATTTTTTTTCCACATTTTTAATATTAGCGATGCTATTTTATCATTAAGTACTATCAAAAATAGGACTGTAACAATAATCATCGTATCGTGATTTGGAAAATACCTAAATCCTAATAACAAAAATAGTAGTGCTATGAATGTTATTACATAAGCTATCTTTCTTTTTCTATCTACCGTCACTTCATTCACCTTCGATCCTACTAGCTATCCTGTGTCCATATAGCAGTTGGAACTAAGAGATGGGCTTTATTCCTCGAAAATCTTATAATTACTCCTTTGTTGAGATCCACACTTCCTGCTTTATCTATCAAGAACGCTGCCGCAGTCGATGCGAAAACACCTGCAATTGGGGAAAATAAACTTGATAGAGCCCCAACTCCTAGAGCTAACGCTGCTTTTGAATACGAACTATCTAAATATAGGTACTTCAAGTCATTGCTCATTACAATCATTTTATTTACGCCTCTACGTAGCATGACTGATCTGGTATTCATTTCAATTTCTTCCTTGGTCCAAATATCTTCTGGATCATAACCTTTCTCAATTGCTAAATTCATTAGGTCTTGGAAAGTTATACTGGTGATTTCTGCTATAACCTCATCTGAAAGATATTCTAGTAGTACACCATACGTTCCTTCTTCATCTACATACTCATTTTCATTTGTATTGGTGTTAACTTCTGATGCAATTGCTACAGTATTCCCAATAGTTCCAACACCTAAAATTATCGCAGCACACACACAAATCGCTTTAATCTTATTCAGCATTTTCATCTACCTCGTTTTAATTAATTACTTTTACAATATTACAACACACAATTATACACGACTAAACAATGTATAAAATTGTTCTTTCGGTGTTTGTCCACTTCATCCAACACAATAATAGAAAATAGTTAGTAAGAGAATAATAATTAGTATTCATCAAAAACTGAAGAAAGATTACCCTTTTCGATTTTTCCTTATTCTGAAAGCGTGCTATCACTGAATCCAATTATTGCTTCAACTTCTTTATACGATTTACCGAAAATAATTTATCCATAAACAGACCACTTTTTTGGCGTACTGGTTGCTCTCGAGCAGCCTTCCTTGTAATCTTGTAATTCCGATTATTCTTTCTTTTAAAGGATACAAGCGTATTTACATCGAGCTTAAATAATCGAAAAAAGTATTTCTTTTCTCTATAAGTTCCTTCATTAGAATCATCTTACAAATCTAAAGACATCTGTTCAAAAGCGTGTGGCTTTCATTTTATTGCCTTAACGTTATAATTTATTTGCGAAATACGATAATTGGTACAAGTTACAACACAAAGGGCCGACCTACTGCGAATAGGTCGGCCCTTATTTTGTGCTGGAAGCAACGGCTAGCGACTGTCCTAGAAGCAGCTTACTTTTGATGATTGGATTCTTAGAAATAAGTTCTAGTACCAGTCCTATAAAGATTGACGCCATAATCAATGCAATAATTTGGTCAATCAAGAAAAAACACCCCTGAACTCATCCATCCCATAGTAAAGACTGCAACGTGCTCCTCGTTTATGGATAGCTTTTCCTCATAATCATTTACTTTACTACTGTTTCAGAATATCTTTAACCAGTTACTAGTTTACTTCTCTTTATTAGTGAAGTGGGCTAGTTCTGCATATTCTTAGTAAAATGCTTTCCTCTCCTTCACTTTATCCCCTGTCTTTCCTAGGAACGAGTCCAAGCCTCTCTCATCTATATCATTCATCCCTTTTGCTGATTCTGAACAGCTGTCTCTTTCAGTTGGCGGTTCTCTGCGGCTAAACGCTCCTGCTCACTACGGGCTTTTGCTAGTTCTGCCTGATAGATAATGATCTCTTCTTGGTGGGCTCTCCGAGCGGCACTTACGCTAGCTTCCAGCTCATCCACTTTTGTTTCTAGTTCGAGATTGAGCTTTTCATACTTTTCATATAAGATCTTGGCATTTTCTATATTGGTCTGCTCTAAGTTTGCTTTGCTCGACACCCGAGTAGCAAAGTAGGTTAGAACACCGGTAATCAAGGAAGGTAAAACGACTGCGGCAACTGTTGTATCCATAGATAACCCCTCTCTCATTCTCTTTTTGATACAAAATGTATCAACTAATTGGAGTATATTCGATACGATTCATATCGTCAACTAAAAAGATACATTGCATATCTTTATTCAATCAAATTAGATACACTTCGTATCTAATTGTGGTATACTGATCGAAAAGGGGGGATCACCATGCTTGGTGAACGATTAAAAGCACTGCGGATAGGAATGAATCAAACGCAGCAACAGATTGCTGACCATCTAGGAATCACCCGGGCCGCCTATTCGCATTTTGAAAACGATCGAAACGAGCCTGATGGTGAAACGATCGTGAAATTAGCTGAATTATTCCATGTCTCCACAGACTATTTGTTAGGACGACATGCCATAGACAACTTCACCCAACCTTCTAAGCGGGTGCAAACAGTAGCTGCCCATATTGATGAAAATGTAACCGATGAACAAATGGAAGACATTCTGAATTATATCGACTTTATAAAACAGCGGCATGCCCAAAAGGATTGATGTATATGGATAAAGTTGAAGAACTAATGGCTGCATACCCAGATCTGCATTTTATTTTTGATAAAAATATGCCAGAAGGTCAACAAGGCTTATATATCGATGATCATATTTATCTGAATCCAAAACAATCGAAAGCAGACTTGTTAGGGACCATGGGTGAAGAAATCGGACACTATTTAACAAGTGCAGGAGACATCACTGCACAAGATACCAATGAAAAGCGTAAACAGGAACGTAAGGCACGTGACATTGGTGCAGCAATCGTTGTCACACCTTACGATATCATCGCCTGCTTTGAAGAGGGCTGCAAAACGTTACTAGAATGCGCCTCTTTTTTAGGGGTAACGACGCGAACGCTCAAAGATGCGGTCTGTTACTATGCCCGACGCTTTGACGGAATCAAGACAGACAATCAGTATACGTTGCTGTTTCAATTAGATGGAACCATTGAGGTGATCAAAACCTTTTAGTTACTAGCTGTGAGCGTTGGGCAATATTTGGATCAGTGAAGACACTTCTTGATACGATTCTACAGCTTTACTATTTCTTAAATAACAAAAAACGGCACTGTGCCGTCACGTTCATAAACAGAGCGCTCATTAAAAGCTTTACGGTACATTCGCTACTCATCAGTGGCGCGCGGATGTACCGTTGATTTCTGATTATTTCGATTGATGCACAAGGCCGTTTTCTATTCTTGGGTCATATCTACAACTTTCAGCAGTCGATTTGGCAAATAATTCTCAGAAGTTTGATGAATCAATTTACCGGATTCAAAACGATACAAATTATAGCCATATCGTTCTTCGAAGCGCACGATGCCTTGACCTTCATCTTCTCCCACAAAAGACATACTGGCGACAGTATAGTAAGGAATCCCTTGGATCTCACCGGTAAAGGAATGATGCGTGTGACCATTGAGGATACAGCGAATGTTATAGGAGGACAGCAAGTCCAACAAACGATCCGTACCGGGCCACACCGGTGTCGTACTTTGATGTGCCAGTAAATGATGATGGGTCACTAAGACGATCGGCAGATTTTTTAATTCCGCTAACGTCTGTTGCAGCCAGTGGAATTGTTGTTCATCGACAACGCCATCAGAAGCTCCATAGCGGGAATTATCAAAGGCAACAATCGCCATATCTGAATAACATTTTACTTGATTATATGGCGACTCGGAGGCCGCTGTACCGCACCAGCCTATGTGGAAATTGCTTTTGATGTCATGATTGCCTAAAGTAACGATTATTTCGACATCGCCTAGCAGCCTATGCAGTTGTTCTTTCAAGTAACGATAGTCTTCCACGTCTCCATCCTCCGTCAAATCCCCACTGATAACGACTAGGTCAATCGTTGCTCGTTGCTGGGCATGGCGAAGACATTCTGTTAATGGAATCAATGGATTCTGCATGGCCGCCAACATGCCTTGATAACCCTCTTGGCAGTCTGGGTATTGTCTGCGAAAATGTATATCTGATATATGCAATAAATTCATCTTTTATCTCAATTTCTTTCTTATGATTCCTGTTATTTGGTCTAAAGCAAAGACGGTGATCACTACACCGATCAAAATAATACTAACTTTACTCCACGTACGTGTTTGGATCGCAAAAATCAATGGTGCACCGATTCCGCCTGCACCAACTAAGCCTAGTGTTGCCGCACTACGCACAGCGATCTCAAAATGATTCAACGCAAAGGAACTATAGATCGGCATCAAATAAGGGACACGTACAAAAAACATTGTTTGCCAGAAATTTGCACCCACCGCCTGCATCTCTTCGGTCAGCCGTTCATCCATCGCTTCCATCTCTTCCGTAAACAACTTGCCTAACATTCCGATTTGATGGACACCGATTGCCATCACACCGGCAAAAGGTCCTGGACCAACGACTTTAACAAAAATGATCGCATAGACCAGTTCTGGAAACGCCCGCAAGACGTTGCAAATAAATTTACCGATTTTAGCGACCCAAGGAGTTGCTGACCAGAGATTGGCCGCACTCAGCAATGTGATGGGAATGGCTAAAACCGTGGCGATCATGGTTCCCAAGCAAGCGATGCCGATCGTTAATAACAGCAGACTAAATAAATCTTCCCCGCTGCCGTCATAGAAAAATGACCAGTCTGGCTGACTCAGTCCTTTCAACACATCTCTGCCCATTGCCAGTGAAAAAGTGCTTAATCCCGAATAGTCTAAGTCCATTGCAGACAACAGGAACAGGACTACGAATAGTCCCCATAGGAGCCACGTTTTTTTACTCACTTCACGAATCATCATAGAAAGGACCTCCTTACTCGTTCACTTAATTGGTCAACGATGGCCACAGTGACTAAAATCGTCAAAATAATGATGGAAACTCGTTCATATTTCAGCAATGCCAAAGACGAATTCAAAATGACGCCGATCCCCCCAGCCCCTACATAACCTAGGACTGTCGAAGCACGAACATTGACCTCAAATGCATAAAAGGTATAGCTGGCAAACTGACTGATGACTTGAGGAGCTACTGACCAGACTGCAATCTGCAATTTGCTGGCCCCGACCGCCGCCGCAGCTTCGATCGGACCAAAATCGATTGTTTCAATTGCTTGGAACATCAACTGAGAGACCATCCCAAATGTAAAGACAGCAATCGTCAGGACCCCTGTTGCTTCTCCAATCCCAAAGATAGCAACAAACAATGCAGCCAATAATAGGTTAGGAATCGTCCGAATCAAGCCCAATAAAAAGCGAAAGATCGTCGAAAGCCAGCGATTTTCAGTAATGACTGTCGTAGCCAAGAAACTGACCGGGATCGCTAGACAGACACCGATGACCGTTCCAACTAAAGACATTTCCAATGTTTTAAGCATTGGCGAGACTAATTTCGGTAAATAGCTAAAATCCGGATGCAAGAAACGTGCAAAGAATGCCGTTACTTGGTTGGAATTTGACCAGACTTGCGCAAAGTCAGCCCCTGTGATCCATGCACTGCTTTGAAAGCAAAGAATTAAGAAGAGCAAGATCAGCAGGTTCTTGTACCACTTAAAGTGAACGGTCTCTTTCAATTTCATGGGTTTCTCCTGCCTTTTCTTCAAAAATCGCCTTGCCATAAATCTGTTCCAGCCGTTCATCTGTCAATGCTTCCGGCACACCATCAAAAACAACCGTTCCCGCTTTCAAAGCAATGACTCGTGTGGAGTAAGACCGTGCTAGCGGAACAGAGTGGAGGTTGACGATCACTGTTTTTTTCATTTCTTGATTGATTTTTTTCAAGTCCTGCATGACTTTCTCTGTCGTGATCGGGTCTAATGAAGCTACTGGCTCATCTGCTAGAATAATCGGTGCTTGCTGAACAAGCGCTCTTGCTATTGAGACCCTTTGCTGCTGACCGCCACTCAACTGATCGCTGCGGGTCTGCAGCTTATCCAACAGACCAACCGTGGCTAGTGCTTCTTTTGTTCGTTGATAGTCTTCTTTTGTAAATAATCCTAAAATACTTTTCCAAGTTGAATAATACCCTAAACGTCCAGATAGGACGTTCTTTTGAACGGTACTGCGTTTGACTAAATTGAAACTTTGAGAGATCAATCCGATTTGACGACGGATCAATCGTAATTCTTTCTTGCTTGCCTTAGTGATCGAGGTCTCATTAATGCGGATATCCCCTTCAGTGATCGGCACTAAACGATTGATCGAGCGCAATAAGGTGCTTTTCCCTGCCCCACTCAGACCGATGATTGAGACAAATTCTCCCTCTTCGATCGTCAAATTAATGTTTTGTAGTCCTTTGACCCCGTTTGGGTATACTTTGGACACATTTTCGAAAATTATCATACTTCTTCCCCATCTTTATAAGCATTGTGACACGGATCATACCAAAAGAATGAGAGACGAAGGGATACTTTGGTGGGATCGCTCTCGTTTTCACTATATCAGCCGCCCTCGCAAAAAGATCTGCACCCTTCGTCCAATCATTTTTCTGTTATTCCTTGTCGCAGCCCATTGTTTTACTCGGCTGCTTTTTCGGTATATTCACGGATCGTATCATAAGCAGAATCAGCTGCTTCTTCATATCCTTGATGTCCCCACAATGACATCGCTTCTGCGCCTTCTTCGTCATCTTTCATGTTCAAGAAAACATCTTTGATTTCTTTTTTCAAGGCATCGTCCATTTTTGGTTGGACCGCAATAGCATCGTTAGGAATATCCCCTTCGGTCAGATAAAGTACTTTGAGCTCTTTAAACAAATCATTGTCTGCAAAGCTAGAAGCAAAGACATTTCGCGCACCTTCGAAAACAAACGCAGCATCCATTTGACCATTCAAGACTGCTGTGATCTCACTTGGAATATCATTGACTGTTGTCAAAGTCGCTTCGGTGGTAGGATCTACTCCGGCATCTTTCATTTCAGCAACTGGATAGATGTACCCACTAGCTGAGTTAGGACTTAAAGTAGCGATCTTCTTGCCTTTCAAATCAGTCAATTCATTCAATCCGCTGTCTGCACGAACTAAGATCTCCCCTTTGAAAGTGTTTGTCAATTGACCTTCTAACGGCAACCCCGTTTCTTGATCATAATCCCCTAATTGCGAAGTCAAAATGGCTTCAGCAGCGTCCATATCTTTTGCTTGGACATAGGCAGCTGGCGGCATGATCCCGATATCTACTTGACCAGAAGCCATTGCTTCAACGATCGTTGAGTAATCCGTAGCCAAGGTCACATCCACCTGACGATCTAGCTTCTTTGATAAATATTCAGCGAAAGGTTTTGCTTTTGCTTCCATCGTCCCATCGTTGTTGGTCGGTACGAACTGCACCACTAATTTTTCTTTTGCTGCATCCTCTTGTTTTGAATTGCCACTGGCACAGCCAGTTAAAGCAACAGCCAACATAACTCCCATGATCCCTTTAGCAACCTGTTTGAAACGCATTTTTATTCCTCCTGTGAATGTTTTCTACTACGTGTAAATCATACCAAATAACTTCAGATTAAGAAGTGACACATGTCCTATTTTACCTTATTTTTACATACATTTTACATATAATATTAATTATCGTTCGTGTTGAGGCGTTGTTGATTCTAGGCTATAATAAAGAAAAACCTCCAAGGAGTGGTCCTTCTCCATGAAAAAGATCCATGATGCGCAACAGTTGTCTGCTTATATCGACACCTTTTCTTTGCAAAATTATTTAGATGCGGCGTTATCTGACATGGCGGTATTACACTCTTTCGACAAAGATGAGCACTTGATCCAGACAGGGAC
The DNA here is from genome assembly GCF_005234805.1 of Enterococcus sp. ARL09-542. Classification (NCBI taxonomy): domain Bacteria; kingdom Bacillati; phylum Bacillota; class Bacilli; order Lactobacillales; family Enterococcaceae; genus Enterococcus; species Enterococcus sp. ARL09-542. Next base: position 67,439 of record NZ_QPQX01000014.1, on the reverse strand, counting down.
CGTATCCGATTATCTCTACTTCCTTGTGGAAGGAACCGTGATGGTCTACTCGTACCCTTCTGATACCCAAAATATCTTTATCGATTATGCCAAACCCGCCACTCTTTTAGGCGAAGCGTCCTCTTTATGGGAATTATTGCCAAAAAGCAGTGTAAAGGCCGTGACACCTTGTATCTGCGTGTGCATTTCTTTGAATCGCTATCGTTCTGTTTTACAACAGGATGTTCGGTTTTTGCAGAACATTTGCCAACTCCTCAGCTCACGGCTCAATTCAGGGATCAACTTAGCCAATTCCCTCACTGAGCCAGTAGAAACTCGTTTAGCAAAATTCATTTTGCTTCATGAAGAAAAAGGGGTGTTTACGCATCAGTTGACGACTTGTGCTGCTGTCTTGAATGTTAGCTATCGTCATCTCTTACGAACGATCACAAATTTCCGTGAGAACCGCATTTTAGAAAAGCAAAAAAGCAAGTATGTGATCCGTGACCGCTCTGCTTTAGAAGTTCTTGCTGAAAATCTCAGTCATTCCTGAAGATTCTAAGGATCTACGTATGGAGAACCTTCTGTGTGGAACCGCAATTGCCAAAGTCTATTTCTTTAAGTTGTGATTCAATGTCTTCTTTCTAACTACAGATACTGACCTAAGCTATCTCCTCTAAAGTTGCCTTGACAGATAGCATGTTAGTCATTTCAATAAAACAGCCCTTCAGAAAACCATCATTCTGAAGGGCTGTTTTATTGAATGCCTTGCTTTAACCATTTGACTTTAAATGCAAAATCCGTCAACAGTTCATTGCTTGTCCATTGATTGGCGTAAGCATCTGTTAAGCTGTCAATGACCAGTTTCATCGAGAAATAGAGAAAACTATCGGCCTCTTTTTGACTTTCGATCCGAAATTTATTTGCTGTTAATACTTTTTTCCAAGCTGCCGCGCCATGAGGATCCTCACTGCGATATGAAAACAAATAACTATTCTGGATCAATAGCTGCAATTCTTTGTATTCCTCACTATCTTTGCCATATTCTAACGCTTCAACTAAAAAAAGCTCCAATCCTTTGAAAAAATCCTGCTGATGTTTCCCAATTTTTCTTAGGATACGGCCATGAACTTTGTTTGCTGAGTCATGGATCAAGTAATCATAAGCATCATTCAAATCTTCAAAATACTTATAAAAAATTCCCCGAGACATCTGCAGTGCTTCAACGATCTCACTGACTTTCACCTGGCTAATCGGTTTGTCAGAAAAAATCTTCAGCAAAACGTTTCGCACAACTATTTTTTTCTCAGGAGGAAGATTATTAAAAGTCGCCTTAGGCATAAGCCGCAGTCCTTTCTTTGAATTCGTTGCTTTATTATAGCATAGATGGCCGAAATTAATTCGGTGACAAAATGTCACCGTTGAGGTATGATGGATTTCGAAAGGGGAAATCATTATGTATTTAGCTTGGAAAGAAATCCGCTATGCCAAATTACGGTATAGCTTGATCATTGGCATCATGGTATTAGTTGCCTATGTCGTATTTATGCTTTCTGGATTGGCCAATGGTCTGTCAGATGGTCACAAGAAAGCAGTCGCCGACTGGGGCGCTCAGACGATCGTACTATCCGAAGATAGTAATAAGGTCGCTAGTGCTTCCATTCTGACTCGCGGGGATTTATCCCGCGTGGAAGCAAAAGAAAAAGCCGCAGTTGGTCTGGCTTCTTCTGCAATCTCCCATAAAGGAAAAACCGAAAAGACCAATATCTCCGTCTTTGGTGCTGAGGCCGATCAATTCGTTGTCCCAAAAGTGATCGACGGCCGAAACTATCGCTCTGCAAATGAAGTGATCGTTTCAGAAAACCTTCTGCCAGAGGGGTTTGCCTTAGGGGATCACATTCAATTAGGCGGCGACGATCAAGTCTTTACGATCGTGGGCGTCACGAAAGCAACGACTTACAGCGTGGTCCCCGTGCTTTATCTCAACCTAGATGCCTATGCTCAGCTTAAATATGGTAATCAAGAGTTTGATCAAAGCAACGGCCCTATTTCATTGATCGCTACTAAAGAGCCGAAATCTGACGTCAAACTCATCCAATCAAAGGATCAAACAAAACTAACGGCATTGACTTTTGATGATTTTGTTGAGAACTTGCCTGGTTATTCTGCCGAAAAATTGACGTTGAATGCAATGGTTTACTTTCTATTTGTAGTGGTAGCAGCAATTGTCGGGATTTTCCTCTATGTGATGACATTGCAAAAAACAGCTCTCTTTGGTGTATTGAAAGCACAGGGAGTTTCTACCGGCTATCTCGTTCGTTCCATCGTGGGACAGTCATTGATCGTAAGTATTGCTGGCGTTTTGATTGCTTTTGTTCTCAGCTATTTGACTAGTCTAGTATTGCCAGCTGCGATGCCGTTTACAGTCAATTTACTGCAGTGGTGTCTTTATGGCATGGTTCTGATTTTTGTCTCGATCATCGGTGGTTTATTCTCCATTCGAACAGTCACAAAAGTCGACCCGATTACAGCGATTGGAGGCGAATAAGATGGCACAAACAGTCTTATCTATGGAACACATTACAAAAACATTTGGTTCTGGCCATACCGCAGTTACTGCTCTAAAAGGAATCGATTTTTCAGTGACAGCCGGTGAATTCGTCAGCATCATTGGACCTTCTGGATCTGGCAAAAGTACGTTCTTAACGATTGCCGGCGGACTACAACGCCCCTCAGAAGGTAAAATCATCATTGGTCAGCAAGACTTTACTGATTTACCTGACAAAAAACGATCTGCTGCCCGTTTCAAAGAAATCGGCTTTATTCTGCAAAGTTCAAACCTCGTTCCTTTTTTGAAAGTCAGTGAACAGTTTGAGTTTGTAAACAAGCTGAACAAAGACAACCAAAAAGAAGCAGCGTCTCTTTTACGTTCCCTCGATATTTGGGAGCTCAGAAATAAATTCCCTAAAGAACTCTCAGGAGGCGAACGTCAACGAGTAGCAATCGCACGCGCATTGTTCAATGATCCTTCACTGATTTTGGCAGACGAACCGACGGCCAGCTTAGATTCGGAACACGCTTTTGATGTTGTCAAATTATTGGCTAAAGAAGCGCATGAAAAACAAAAGGCGATCATCATGGTAACCCATGATCCAAGAATGACCCAATGGAGCGATCGGGTCTATCGCATGCAAGATGGACTTTTAGTCGAAGAATCCATCAACCCGCACACTTCATCAAAAACTTCAGAAGAATAATTAAAAAAGCTATCCAAACATAGGGACTCGCGACTGCGATGTTCCTTCCGTTGGATAGCTATTTCTATTACAATTCACTGATTAAGACGCACCAGGTTTATTTGACGATCGCTAAGAAATCTTCCCCTTGCAAGACGTCTTCTTGATTCATATCCAACACATCTAAATAGTTCGGCGTATTCGTAACAACAATTGGCGTAACGGTTGAATACCCGGCTTCTTTGATTAGGGAAAGATCAAATTTGACTAATAGATCACCTTTTTTCACTTGATCCTCTTGTTTGACAAAAATCTCAAATCCTTTGCCCTCAAGCTCAACAGTATCCATTCCAATATGCATCAAGATCTCTACCCCATCTGTCGTTGTCAAACCAATCGCATGTCCTGTTGGAAATAGCGTAGTAATCGTCCCGTCAGCAGGCGCGACTAATGTACCGTTTGCTGGATCGATGGCAATCCCTTTGCCCATTGCTCCAGATGAAAAGACTTGGTCTTTCACTTCATTCAGTGGAACAACTCTACCAGCCAATGGACTGCTTAATACGACCCGCTCATTGGTAGTGGATGGTGCAGGTACTTTTGATTTTTCTGTATCTGTATCTGCGGGATTCGGTTGATCTTCAAAGCGCAAAACAAAAGTTAAGACAAAAGCTGCGCCAAAAGCAACGGCCGTTCCAATCGCAGCGGCAATCAAACCACTCATATCTTGTGTGTCTTGAGGGATAAAGGATGGTAAGCTCAAGAGACTGACTAAACCAAAAGTATAGTTCTTAACTTGACTGAAACCGACGATTGCACCACCGATCGCACCACTAATACATGCAGCAATAAACGGTTTTTTCAATGGCAACGTTACTCCATATACAGTTGGTTCCGTGATACCAAACAATGACGTGATCGTTGATGAAAGAGCCAATCCTTTCAGCTTGACGTTTTTGGTGATAAAGAAGACGGCTAGTGCTGCTCCACCTTGTGCCAATACAGCTGGCAATAGCATCGGCACCATTGTATCAAAACCAAATTGTGTCAAGTTCACCATCGCAATCGGTACAAAGCCCCAATGCATTCCAAACATCACAAATACTTGCCATAATCCCCCCATGATTGCTCCAGCAAGAATTGGGCTGAGATTATAGATTGCATCATAGCCGCTGCCTAACAAGTTCCCAACGATCGTTCCCAATGGACCCACAACGATAAATGTCACTGGTGCCATGATCAAGAAGACAGCTAATGGCACACAGATGATCTGTAGGAAACTAGGAATCACCTTTTTAAAGAAACGTTCCACATAGCTTTGTAAAAAGACGGCCAAAATGATCGGAATGACCGAGGAGGTATAGGCGCTGGCCCCAATGATTACTGGAATACCTACAAAACTCAATGTTTGTCCTGCTAATTCTGTGATACTTGGGTGAACAAGTGCCATGGCCAAAGAAACAGCTAGAAATTCATTGGTTTTAAATTTTTTCGCTGCTGTAAACGCCAACATCACAGGTAAGTAAGTAAAGAGCCCATCAGCAATGGCATACCAAACCGTGTAGACGCCAGAATCGGCCGCCAGCCAATTCATCGTCACTGCTAATGTCAGAAATCCTTTGAGAACCCCGGCCCCAGCCATTGCGCCTAAAAATGGGGTAAAGATCGATGAGATGATATCGATCAATTGATTCAGCGGATTTCCTTTTTCAGCAGATTTTTCTGATTCGCCATCAAAATTGGCGACCCCTGTTAGTTCGCGATAGACATCACTGACATGGCTGCCGATGACGACTTGATATTGTCCGCCACTTTGTACGACTTGGATCACGTCATCGTCTTGATTCAACCGATTTGTATCCGCTTTTTCTTCATCTTTTAGTTTGAAACGCAAGCGCGTCGCACAATGGACCACACTGTTGACATTTTCTTTGCCGCCGACCGCATCCAGGACGCGGACTGCTATTTCTTTGTTTGTACTCATTTCCAAACACTCCTTTTTTAATAAAATAAAAAACCCAGATTGAAAAAACGCGGTTAACAAGCGCAAACTTGCTAACTGCTGTCTTTTCAATCTGGGTCTTGCCTGCTGTACAGTAACAATCCGTTAATGATTGAATGTTAATTTGGTTCGTTGACAACGCGTTCAATATGGATCGTCAAGTAGATCATTTCTGACTCGCCGATTGGCTTGCCATACGTTTTGATCAGATATTCGTTGATCCGCTGGACTGTCTGAAAGGCTTTCGGGTATTTTGCCTGAATCAGTTCAAACAGGAATTCGTCCTTCTCGCCTGAAAGGTCATCACTTAAATACCGTTGAGCGAAATAGTGAAGATGAGTCGTGATCCGTTGATAATTCAAGGAATCAGGATTAAAGACTTTGCCATAGAAACGACTGATGATCGCTAACACATCACGAACGATCTCAACGGCTTGCATCGTCGTCTCCATTGTTCCATTGGCTTGCTCACTATTGACAATGTGAAAGGCGATAAATCCTTTCTCCGCTTCGGGAAGCGAAACACCAAAGTTCTTTTCAAAGCGTTCGACCGCTTTAGCAGCGATAGCGTACTCCTTAGGATAAAATTTTCGAGTCTCAAACAATAGTGGATTCGGTATTTCGATTCCTTCTCGAGCCCGCATCAAAGCATAGTGAATATGATCCGTCAGCGTTAAGTAAATATTCGGTGAAAGTTCGACTCCCAACACTTGCTCTGCTTCGTCGACCACTTGCTTGACTGCTTCGACCTCTTCTGCAGGAATATCCGCAAATAATTGTTGAAATTGATTTGCGGTGAAAGAGTCCTTCAAAACAAATTCTTTCTCCACAAATGCGTCGTCGATCACATCGCCGATTTTTTTCTTAAATGCGATGCCGCGTCCCATATAGATGACTTCTTCGCCGGCATCATTGGTGGAGACCACGACATTATTATTCAATATTTTTCCAATAACCATCGTTTTCCCTCATTCCAAAATAAAAAAACCTAGAATTTCCCCATAAATCTGCGGTCAATTCTGGTTTTGCCTGCCGAACAGTAACAATCCGATGTAACTGAAAAAATAATAGCACATCCTTTTTGAGATTGCAACCCTTTTCACGCAAGATTCTTTCTCCAAAAAAATTAGCGGTTCTAATGGACAAGCTAGATAGTTGTTTTATTTTTCAGAATCTTGTTCACTCACAACAACTCCGTTAAGACAATTCATTTCCAAAAATGGTCTTAACGGAGTTGTTGTCAGTTGTTGCTTAGGTCTCGCCGGCGTTTCCATACTGCACCTAAAGTGCCATACGTGAATACTGCGATACCTAACCAAACAAATCCAAACGCGGTGAACTGCGCCAAAGAATAAGATTCGTGAAACAAGAAAACAGCTAGTAATAGCATGATCGTCGGATTTACATACTGGATAAAGCCTAATGTGATGTAAGAAACGCTTTTCGTTGCTTCCGCAAACAGCAGCAATGGGATGGCAGTCACGACGCCGGCACCAATAAGTAAAAGATTGGTAGATAATGGATAAGCCATCAATCCAACAGAAGAAAAACCTAAAATATAAATCAATGCCGCCGGCAAAATAACAAAGGTTTCAACTGTTAATCCCGTTGCAGAACTGATTGGTATGTGTTTTTTGATGAGACCATACGTGCTGAATGAAAAAGCCATGATCAGTGAAGCATAAGGGATCGCACCAGTTTGCACCGAAAGCATGATCACTCCGACAGCTGCCAAACCACAAGCAATCATCCCCGACCGACTCAACCGTTCTTTCAAAAAAACAGTTGCCAACAAAACATTGACCAATGGATTGATGTAATAACCTAAGCTAGCTTCCATAACATGGCCGGCACTGACAGTAAATATAAAAGTAAACCAATTGATTGAAATCAAGATCGCCGCCAAAATAATCATTCCTGCAAACTTTTTATTTTGCCAGATCCGCTTCAATTCAGAGACAAACTGTTGCCATCTGCCGCTAAGTCCGATAAAGCCAAGCATAAAGACAAATGACAAAATAATACGGTAGCACATGATCGCCAATGGCGAGACACCAGTGATCAGTTTCCAATAGAGGGTGATCAGCCCCCACAGCACATACGCTGTGATTCCCAACACGGTTCCTTTATTTTTCATTTTCCTAGTCGCTTTTTACCTTGTCAACGTACCAATAGTCCAAGAAAAAAACTTCCCTCCTCAAATATATGTTATCTTATTATAACGAAAATAAAGTTTTTTCCTAGTATTTCATGAAAAAAACAAAAAAAGTCCCAACCGATAGCTTTCAAAATTTGAAAAATCGGTGGGATTTTTGAGAAACAACGTTTAATCATTTGTTGCTTATACTCTATTGGTTACTAACTTCATAGCAGACGACCTTATTTTTCTTTTACCGATAAGCGGCGCATATAAAAATAGAAAAGCAAATCAATCGTAACAATTTGCAAAATGATCGAATGAGTGGCCCCACTTCCGTAATGACCATTCTTGATATCTTCTGTCCGTGCTGTATGAATAGGTGTATCTACTTTTTTAGTCAGCTGGTTCTGCCCTAATTGAGACATTCCTAAGGTCGGCATACCAAGGCTTTTCGCTATTTCTACTAATGATAAAACATCGCGGTTTTTCCCTGAATGGGAGATTCCCCAAAACAAACTGTCTGCGCCATCATTTTTCATTTGTTGTGTCAGAAGATACCGATCTTTATCAAAAATCACTGTTTTTCCAATCCGAGTCCATTTTTGACGAATATCCTCTGCTGCTAGAACGGAAGTTCCTACACCATAAACATAGATTCGTTTAGCATGAAACATTTTGTCTACTACTTGTTGCACGGTTTGTTCATCTAATATAGGATCCGTTGCGTCAATAATCATCTTATTGTTTCTAAGAATCTTATTTTTAGCCGTTTGAAACGAATCATCATTTTGAATATCGCTATATTCATTATAGATTCGATTTTCAATATCTTTGGTTAAGGCTAACTTAAAGTCAGAAAATTTACTGAATCCCAATTTTTTAGAAAATCGAATGACCGCTGCTGGACTTGTATTCGAATGAACGGCTAACACATTAGATGTCATAGTAGGTATTTCATCAAGATTTTCGACAATATAATCTGCTAACTTCAAATCCGTAGTCGAAAGTTCATTTTTGATACTTTCAATAGTTGTTACTACACTCATTTCTGTCCCCCTCTACTGCATAGTTGCTTCAGCAATTAGTTACTTCTATTTTACATTAAATTCATGTCGAACTGAGAAGTTTACGATAAAAATAAAAGGCACCTTTTGTATTTGGTGAATCACTTAAAACCACTTCCGTAATTTGATCTTGGAGACGAGCAACAACCGATTCTCGAATAAAGTGATTTTTTTCTAGCACTGAACCTGCTAAAGCTAACTTCACTTGGGTTTGGTTCATTCTGTTTAGTAACAAACGAATCATTTCGATCAATTCGTCAGCAGTTTCTTGTAATAGTTGATGAGTGATGGGGTCGTTTAAATGCGCCTTCGAAAAAAACAATGATTTTTGTGCAACCTCAGCCTTGTTCATCTGATAAAGTTCACTAATTGCTTTAGCTGGATCGTTCATATCTAAAAAAGATAGAAAGTCTTGGGAGAATCTAGACAAAGGTGAACCATGGTCCATTTCTTGTGCAATATGGCGATAGCATTTCAATGCTAGAGCATAGGCACTTCCTTCATCCCCTACTAAATGTCCCCAGCCCCCTACTCGATAGAAGTTTCTGTCAACAGATCCATAGGCGACTGATCCGGTCCCAGAAATAATCAAAGCGCCATCCGATCCTTCAAGTTTATTGATTAACCCTAAGTGAGCATCAGAAATCACTTTGGTTTTTTGAAACTGCTGCAGCTCATGTTGAACAAGATGATGTAACCCACTCGTCTCTATACCTGCAATTCCAGCTAAAACGCCGAGGCAATCGCCTGATTGATGTTCTAAAACAGACTGGATCCCTTGTCTCAAAACTGCTAATGTACGATTTGTATCTACCACAATATTTCCAGCTGACAGGTGCAAATCAAAGAGTGCTCTTCCCTTTTTGTCATAGGTAGTAAATTGGGTCTTTGTCCCCCCAGCATCAATTCCTAGTACATAATTCATTTCTTTTCCTCCTAAAAAACTGCAATAGAAACGTTCCGACAACCTAGTGAGTAGCTGATCAGTGATAAAAAACAACTATTAGCATGCGAACAGTATTCGAAGATAATGGATCATTCTATCTCCTTTAGTACTGCTTGCTAAGAAGAGAGGATTTCCCCAATAGGTTTTGGCTTATTCATTAAATCCTTATCAAACCATTGCTTTATGAACAGCTTTATTCAGCAGTTTACGAGTCACTGTATCATTTGTCGAGGATCGTTTCTATCACAGCTTAATGGATGTTAGTTCTGATTGAATTGATTCAATTGCTGTTGCATTTTAATCAGTCGTTCAATCAATGCTTGCTCGCTCATTGTTGTCATTAACTGGTCTTGCGCATGAATCAACAAAAGACTGATCTGCCCTTGACCTTTTAGATCATCTTGAATCAATTTCGTCTGCAAATTATGAGCAATGGTCATCTCTGCTTCTGCCTGTTGCATACACATTACCGATTGCTCATGATTGTCTGCTTCTGCTGCATCCAACGCTTCAAAAAGCATTCCTCGCGCATTGCCACTATGAACGATTAATTCAAAAATCACTGCTTCGATATTTTCCATGATATCACCTACTTCATTTAAAATCATTTTTTTCATGGTTAGAACTGATAAATAAACAACTCGCAAATAAGGAACATTGCTGCAAAGGTTACAATCGAAAAATAAGCATATCGTTTTATGGTAAATTTTTCTTTTCGGTCAACATATAACGCAATCGCTGGAAAGATAAGACTGATAGAAACCAAATTCCCTATAAATAAAAACGTCTCAGACTGTACATATGAATTGATTGCAATCAACAGGATGTTCACGCTAAAAACAGTTCCTAAATAAAATAATGCACCTTTGAACTGCATTCTTGTTTTTCTCATGCTTCGCCTTCCATTTCTTGCATTAATTGTTTATTGTCATAAATCTTGAAGAAGGGATAATAAACGACCGTAGCGATCAATATGTTAACAATGACCAATAGAATAGCTCGCCAATCTCCTCCGGTAGCCAAATACGCGCCGATTGGTGCCGGTAAAGTCCATGGTGGCTGCACAAACATCAAGTGCACCCAACCAGCTTTAAATACCAGCCAAGTAACCGTTGTCATCAAAATCGGTGCTAACACAAAAGGAACAAAGAATATCGGATTTAGCATGATTGGAAATCCAAAAATCACTGGCTCATTGATATTGAAGATGCTTGGAATCAGACAAGCTCGACTAATGGACTTGGTATACTTGGCTTTTCCAAAAAGAATCGCGCAAATAATCAAGCCAATTGTCGCGCCAGATCCTCCAATCCAAATGAACCATTGAAAGAATGTTTCTGGAGCAATATGGGTAGGGGTTTGATGGTTTGCAACTTTTTCGGCATTCTCAGTAAAAAATTGAAGCCAAATCGGACGTGCCACTGAGCCAACGATCGAGTCACCATGAATCCCAAAAAGCCAGAAAAAAGTAACCAAGAAAACTGGAACTAGGACCCCTAAGAAAGTGTCTCCTGCTTTTACTAAAGGTGAAAAAAGAGTTTGGATCACTTGTTCAATATTCACTTTAAAGACAACATTAATCGTTCCAATCACTATGATAATAATTGCTGCTGGAATTACGGCCTCAAAGGAGCGTGCGACAGAGCTAGGAACTTGTTCCGGCATTTTAAACATAATCTTTTTGGTTTTACAAAATCGTAAAACTTCAACCGCAAAAATGGCTAAAACCATACACGGGAAAATCCCCACTGATCCGAGTGATTCCATTGGCAACATCAATCCTTGATCGAACTGTACCGGCATAATACTTAATAGAAAAGCTGCCACCGATAATTGTGCTCCGGTCAAAGGATCTAACTGATAACTTTTCGCTAAATTGTATCCGATTCCAAAACAAATATACAGAGACATAATCCAAAATGTCATCCGATAGGGAATTAGAATTTCCGTAATGTGATCTGTTGCCCATTGGTGAATTGCCCAGTTTTCTGGAACAGGTGGAAAAGCAATGATCAGAAAGAAACTACCAACAATAATAAACGGAATCGCCGAAACAACCCCATCACGAAGCGCTCGAAGATGTCGTTGCTCAGAGATCTTCGACATTGGTAACGCAACCTTGTCCTCTAGCATTTCAAAGAAATGATTCATTTTTATCCTCCTTTTCTCAACTCAAACTTTCAATAATTTTCAAGAGATTCTTGCCACCTAACGGACTGTAATCTGTGGGTTTGATCAATTCAATAGGAATATGTGCTTCATCTGCGGACTGTTTAAACAAGCTAAAGCGATGCTTTACTTGTGGGGCTACAAAAATAATGTCCCAATCTTTTTCTTGGATAACTGAATCCGCCTCACCACTTCCTACTGCAGAACTTGTTAGAGCAATTCCTTTTTTTTCGGCTTCTTTGTCTAGCGCTTTTTCTACAATTGCACTAGACATCCCACCAGAACAGATAAATAGAACTTTTTTCATTTGATTTACTCTCCCTTCTTATTCTTTTCAATAAAAGAACGATACCAATAAAAGCTATCTTTCTTGTATCTACGATAATCTCCATTCCCCTCATTATCAGCATCAACATAAATGACACCATAGCGTTTATCCATCTCACAGCTGCCTGCGGATACAATATCAATGATCCCCCAAGCAATATACGCAATAACGTTGACCTGATCGATATCTCTAGCTTTAACTATTTCAGCAAAGTGCTCTTTGAAATAATCAATTCTGTAGGAATCATGAATTGTGCCATCTGCCTCGAGTTGATCTTTCGCACCGAAGCCATTTTCAGCGATTATAACTGGTTTTCTATAGCGGTCATAAACTTTATTTAATGTTGTTCGCATACCGATAGGATCAATTTGCCATCCCCAATCACTTGCTTTTAAGTAAGGATTTTTCGTTGTAACTACTAAATTCCCTGCAGTTTTTTCTGCTTCCTCGGTCGTTACCACACTGGAAGAATAATAAGAAAAAGAAACAAAGTCGCAAGTATATTCCTTCAGAATCTGGCGATCTTCTGCGGTTATATCTAGATCAACAGAATTTTTCTCAAAAAAAGAATGCATATAATAGGGGTATTCCCCTTGCATAAGCACATCACTGCAAAACCACTGATTAATCTGTTCCTCTTTCACTAATTTCAAATTATCTTCTGGTTTTGGTGTCAACGGATAATAGCAGAAACACGACACCATGGAACCAAAGATTCCAGGAATATCCATTTTTCGTGCCAGCTGAATCGTTTTTGCATTTGCAACAAATTGATAATGTAGTGCTTGAAATACATCTTGATAGATATAGTCACCATTGCTTGGTTTGATTAATCCTGTACCGTTATAGGGACTAAAAAAGCCGGCATTAATTTCATTAAATGGCAACCAAAAATCCACTTGATTTCCCCATCGAGACAAAACAAACTCTGCAAAAGAGAGGTAATGGTCAATCATTTCACGATTCTTCCACCCACCGATGCTTTCCACCAAATAAAGTGGCACCGCATAATGATTCATTGTCAAAAAAATTTTGATTCCTTTCTTCTTTAATTCCCGAAAAATCGAATCATAATATGCCACACCTTGTTCATTTGGTTGCTCTTCATTCCCCAGTGGAAATAATCGTGACCAGCTAATCGAGAAACGATATAAATCAATCCCTAACTCGCTTAGCAGCTGTAGATCTTCCTCCCAGTTTTCGTATCCTTTCGTCCCTTTTCTAAACGGATAAAATTGGGTAGTTTCTGATTCTTTTGCTTCATTGATCACCTCTTGAGTCAACAATCGCGTTTGGATTGTTGCATTATTACTTCGAGGAAGATAGGGACGGCAATCTTGTGTATCTATCCCTTTCCCATCCTTATATCCACCTTCATATTGACTAGCTGCGGTTGCACCGCCCCAGTAAAACGTTCTCAATAGTATTCACTGCCTTTCTCTTTGTGACAGCTTCATTATAGACCTTCTGATTATTTTTTTCAATATTTTATTAAATATTTTGATTATTTTTTTCAAAAAGAGATTTTTCATATGAAAGAAACATTCAAAATTAAAAAAAAACCGCTTCGCAAAAAGCGAAGCGATTTGACTAGTTGATTAATTTTCTACTTCTATCAGAACTTCTGTGCGACTATCTTTGATCAAAAATAATCCCGTGAACAATAGCAGTCCCGAAGCGACGGTCATGACTAAAAACGAAACATTCATGCCGTGGAGCAAAGCGGCGGAGCCAGTCAATGTATGACTGTTGCGGGCGACCGTATTCATGATCCCAACAAAAACAGCTGTGCCGATGGCGCCGGCGACCGTCCGCAGCGATGTCAGTAATGCGGTACCATGAGCAGTCAATTCTGGCGGGATATTTTTATTGCCCCAGGTAACAAATGGCATCAATAAACAGCCCGTGGCGGCACAGCGTAAAATATTCAGGCAGACCGCCATCCAAATTCCTGTGTGTATATGAATAAAAAACATACCGATATTACTTAAAACTAACGAACTGCCGCCAATGATCGTTATGATGCGGATACCGACTTTGTCATAGATACGGCCAGCGATAGGACTCAAAAAGGCAGAAACTAACGAACCTGGAAATACCACCAACCCTGAGATTGTTGCAGATTTTCCAAGAATGGATTGTACATACAAGGGCATCAGCATTGAAGAGCCCATTAAAACAAGATAGAGTAAAATACTCCCAAACACACTTAGCGCATACTCTTTCGTTTTGAGGACCCGCAGATCCAAGAAGGGCACTGCCGCTTTCATTTGGCGGTGGGCAAATAAGATGCCGCCAATCAAACCTACGAGCAATGCACCCAAGACAGGGAGACTGGCAAAGCCATAGGTTCCTAGATTCCCGAATCCTAATGTGAAGCCGCCAAAAGTCACAGCGCTGAGTAAAAAGGAGAGCAGATCAAATTTTTTCTTCGTTACATCCAAGACATCTTCAAAGACATTCAACGCCCAAATCAACGAAACAAAAACAATGGCACCGACAATATAAAAAATGGCATGCCAGTTCAATTTATCAACGATCATTCCAGCTAATGTAGGGGCGATCACTGGTGCGGCAGTGATCGATAACCCATACCAACCCATGATTGCACCAATTCGATCCATTGGATAGATCGTCAATAGAATCACTTGAGCCATTGAGATCAAAATACCATTACCAATGGCTTGGAGGATACGAGACATCATCATAATGGGGAAATTCGGTGCTAACGCACATAGAACCATCCCAATAAGAGCGATTACCAATGCGGAAAGATATAATTTTTTGGTAGGTACCCGATTCATCAAAAAAGCGGTCAACGGCATGACGATAGCCATGGCGAGGGAATAGCCGCTGGTCAGCCACTGTCCAGTGGTCACAGAAATTTGCAAGTCGGCCACGATGGCCGGTAATGCGGTGGTCAATGCGGTGGATAACATCGTTAGTGCGATACAAGTAAGAATCAGATTAATAAAAATAAAGGTTCTTTTACGGTTTGTCAGATTACTCGGTTGGTTCAATAGATTCCGCCTCCATGCGTTGGTAATAAGCTTCAATTTTTTCTAACCCGCGACCAAAGGCTTGTTTTTCTTCTTCTGTTAGATCGGTCAGCATATCTTGGTGTGCTTTGCTGCGTTTTTGTTTCATCGCAGCAGCTTCAGCTTTTCCTTCTTTCGTTAATGAGATCAACTGGATTCGTTTATCTTGCGGAGATGTTTCTTTTTTGATCCAGCCTTTTTTCTCCATTTTTTTTAAGAGCTCCCCTGCTGATGTTGAGCGGATCGCCAAATAGGCGGCTAAGTCTTTCTGATTCAGTGTGCCGCGCTCGTCCAAAACTAACAAACAGTTGAACTGACCCCGCCCAGGCATGAAGGGACCATATTTTCTTTCAGAATAACGACGATTCAATTTATACACTTCAAAAAACCGTTCAACGATCTTTTGCTCTGAGTAAGACATATGTATTGCTCCTTTTTTGTTCATTAAAACCAATTAAATAGGTACCTACTTAACAGACTGCTCTCTATTTTACATAGGTACCTATCTATTGTCAAGGTTACTTCTACATACAAAAAAAAGCATTTCTCTCCTTGGAGAGAAATGCTCAGTTATTTGTGCTCTTCAGCAGCATCAGATACTTCTTCAGACAATGTTCCCGCAGCTTTATTAGCATGAAACTCTGCTAGAAGTCTGCGAACTTCATCCGTCGACTTAGTCGTCATCAATTGTGCGCGCAAATCGCTCGCCCCAGGAAATCCTTTGACATAAATCTTAAAGAAGCGATGCAATCCGGCAATGGATCGGGGAACCATCGTAGCATAATGGTCTTGCAGGTCTAGCTGCAATTGCAGCAACCCTAATAATTCCTCCGATGAGTGTTCTTTTGGTTCTTTCTCAAAGGCATAGGGATTTTTGAAAATGCCCCGTCCAATCATGATTCCGTCTACGCCATACTGTTGGGCTAACGCTAGTCCTGCTTGACGATCTGGAATATCGCCATTGATAGTGATCAATGTTTGAGGTGCCACTCGATCACGAATCGCTAGAACTTCTGGGATCAGATCCCAATGGGCAGGGACTTTACTCATCTCTTTGCGGGTCCGCAAATGAACAGAAAGATTGGCAATGTCTTGCTGCAACAAGTGAGTGATCCAAGCTTCCATCTCAGCCATTTCTGTGTAGCCGATCCGTGTTTTGACGCTGACTGGCAACCCACCTGCTTTTGCCGCTTCAATCAACTCAGCCGCCACATCGGGACGCAAGATCAAGCCGCTGCCTTTGCCGCGACCGGCAACATTTGGGACAGGACAACCCATATTGATATCGATCCCTTTAAATCCCATTTCCGCCATTCCAATACTCATTTGCCGGAAAAATTCCGGCTTGTCTCCCCAAATATGGGCGACGATCGGTTGCTCGTCTTCTGTGAATGTCAGTCGACCACGAACACTCTCGATCCCATCTGGATGGCAGTAACTATCTGAATTGGTAAATTCCGTAAAGAAGACATCTGGCGCCCCTGCTGTCTGCACAACATGGCGGAACACTACATCTGTCACATCTTCCATTGGTGCTAAAATAAAAAAAGGCTTCGGTAACTCCGCCCAAAAATTTGTTGTCATGCTTTCCGCTCCATTTCTTAGTGACCGGATCACTTCTTTGATCCAACTTACAAAAACATAGTCATTATACTAGGAATAAGCAAAAGAAGCAAAAAGCGAGACCATCCGCACTCATGGTCTCGCTTCTTGTTTCATTACTCGATAGACGCCTAATGCACCGATTTCGCACAAAAAGATCAGTAACGCTAGTGGAAGATAGGTATGACTGCCCATGATACCTACTAGCGGCGTACAGATGATCCCGATGCTGTACATGCCGATCCCTAAGATCGAGGAAGCGACCCCAGCGTGTTCACCTTGCCGATCCATCGCTAATGTAGTTACCACCGAATTGACGATCCCTAATGTCGCCACGACCAGAAATAGCCCAATGATCGCTAATGCAATAGAATTTCTGATGCCACTCAGCATCACCAGTACACTGCCAATAAAACCGATCACCAATCCGCTGCCTAATTGCTGGACTAGGGACAATCGCCGCGATAAAATCCCCGAAAGCTCCGCAGTCACAATGATACCGATCCCGTTGATACCGTACAAGAGGCTATACATTTGATCACTGAGCCCATAGACATTTTGGAACATGAAAGAGGATCCTGAAATATAACTAAACAATGCACCATAAATAAATCCTTGGATAAGCACCAGTAACACAAAGATGCGATCAGACAATACTGCCCGCCAGCCAGATTCCATCTGATGGATGTGTTCTTGCGGCTGTAATGTTTCTTGATAGCCAAAGAGAATACCAAGCAATAGCAGGATGCCTAAACCACCCAAAAAAAGAAAAATCGTTTGCCAAGAAGCCACTGCCAAAATCGCACTGCCTAGCAGTGGGGAAATGATCGGGAAAATACCGTTCACTGCAATCAGCATCGCAAAAAACTTCGTCAGCCGTTCGCCGGTAAATAAATCTTTCGCAATCGCACGGGTCAAAACGATCCCTGCGGAACTGGCGATTCCTTGCAAGAGACGCAAAGCTAGGAATAACCAGATATTTCGCACGAAGGGAACAAGTAAACAGCAAAGAATCGCTACGGTTATCCCTATAGCAAGAGGTTTCTTGCGCCCAATCCGGTCACTAAGTGTTCCGATTGCTAATGGACCTAATGCTAAACCAATCAGACACATGGTCAAACTCATTTGTGTGAGAGAAGCACTGATTCCTAATTCTTCTTGAATGACTGGAAAAGCCGGTAAATAAGCATCCATTAGTAAAGGGCCATAGGCGCTCAATGTGCCAAGCAATAAGGACAGCCAAATGATCCTACCTTTTGATAACTCCATTTTTCCTTCTCCTTTCCTATCTAAAAAACCTGCCTCTAGAATACTAGCTGATTCCGTGGTGATTTTCAATGAGAATTTTTCTTAATTTCAGATATTTTTAAACAACTAAAACAATTCGATTGGATATGGCTTTTTTTTTGGTTCTAAGAAGCTTTAAAGACAATAGGGCGTTTCACCCTTCAATTCCTAACAGATCTCGAAAAAAGCTTATTGCCTTCTCCCTACCAAAAAACTAGTAGTAAGAAAACAATAAGCATTTCACATGAAGATAATTATTGAGTGATTTGAGCGATGAAAAGCCAGTGGCAGTATTTCAGCGATCATTTTTACTTACTCATCGTGTTGAATCTGGTACACTAACTGATCGAGCAATGGACCATAATCTACTTGCTGATAATCCGTCACATCAAATTCATAGAGCGTTCCCAAAGCAAATTCAGCGTACTTTCGTTCATTGATGATTCGTCGGAATTCTTCCTTTGTAATATGATTGGTTCCTAATGAACGGTCTTCTAAACTATCGCCATAATGATAGTGATCCATGATATAGCTCAAATGCCGTTCCGGCTCCCGATCTCGCTGGTAACGCCGTTCCCACAACACTTCGAAATCAGCCGTTAAGCGAATCGTGATTACTTCATAAGCATAAGTATCAGCAAGGTCTCGCAAGCGTCCTTTTTGCTTATCGCTAAATGGATACTCCGAAACAATGACTTTTTTCCCCGCTTCCATATATAACTCTAATGCGCGATAAAAGAACGGATAGACTTTCGTTCTTTCTTGCTCGGCCCGTTGAGATAAATCATCAAATCCCACAGAATCCGCATAATATTCTTTGATTTCGTCAATGGTGATCGTATACATGTCGGGCAACCGTTGCTTCAGTAGCTGCAGGAGATATGTCTTGCCAGTTCCTGGGCTGCCAGCTAAAAGAATAAGATACTTTTTCATTTTACTTTTCTCAATGACGTTGGGCTTTCCACATTCATGAACAAGCCGATTTTATGTTTCACTGTTTCTTTGATGGCTTCGTTTGCCGGAATGACATTGTGTCTTAAAGACTTGTTGATTTCTGTTTCACCAAAGGTCGTTTTAGCAGCTTTCGTCCACTGTACCAACAGCTCGGTCCCAACATTGAATTTGCGGATGCCATTGTTGATCAATGCCGGATAATCTTCTTCTTTGACTCCGGTTCCCCCATGGATCACTAGTGGAACATCTACTCGTGCATCAATTTCTTTTAGCAAGGGAATATTGACTTCCGTTTTTGATTTGAATTGTCCATGGTTCGTCCCAATAGCAATTGCTAATGCATCCACTCCGGTCTCTTTGACAAAGACCAACGCATCTTCTGGTTTTGTATAAACTTTGTCATCTTCAGCCACATGGATCCCTTCTTCTGTCCCACCAATCGTTCCCAACTCGCCTTCTACCGAGACGCCATGCGCATGGGCATATTCCACCACCGCTTTTGTCTTCAAAATGTTTTCTTTGAAGGGTAAATGAGAACCGTCATACATCACAGAGGTATAGCCGCTGTCGATCGCTTCTTTGATATCATCAAAATCCCGTGCATGATCCAAATGCAAGACCGCATCGACCATTTCCTCCTCCGCGATAGCTTTCATCACATGGACCAATACATTCATCCCAATGTATTTAGCAGTATCGACACTCGTCTGAATAATGATTGGTGCTCCCATTTCTTTGGCCGCGCGCAGCATCGCAGGAAGCATCTCTAAATTGTGGGTATTAAAAGCCCCCACCGTAAAATTCAATTCTTCCGCTGTTTTCGTGACTTCTTTTAACGTTGTGTACATAATCAAATCCACCTTATCTTATTATTTATTACCGGTAATCGTGACTTGTTTCGCGATTTGCCGCATCTCATCCATTTTCCCCATATAATAATCGATCCCTTGATCATCACCGGCTCGGGCTGCTTCGGCTCGTTTCTTATTGTACAAATGCATCAATTTCTTATACCCATCGCCAATACTTTTTTGATTCGCTAAACTCTGCTCTAAAAGTTGGATCGCTTGATCGCATTCATTCAAAGCTGCATAGTTAAGACCAGCTTGTTCTAAAAGTGCTGCTAATTTTCGTGAGTCTTGGCTCACGGCTATTTCTTGATTCAATTGATCGATCTCTCTTTGAAGCTGCTCCACTGTCTCAGGTGCTAATTCAGTTATTTCTTTTGCTTCCTTCTTCTTGTTAAAAAAACCAAACATCACGTTTCCCTACTTTCCGATTAAAAGGCTTTTAGGATTGGGCTTAAAATCCAGGCATACAAGAGTGCAGCAACCACAGTGTCGACATCCGTCGCAGTTGCATTGACAAAGCCCATTGAATTGAAGATCGTTACGAGTAATGCTGGCAATAAGGTGATGAAGAATCCGTGAGCGATACCGCCGATGATGGCACCGCGTCTACCGCCAACCGCATTTCCAAAAATACCAGCTGTCCCGCCGGCAAAGAAATTTGTCAACATCCCCGGCAAAATCATTGCTAGTCCAAACATTGGCAATGTAAACATCGCAATTACCGTTCCAATAGTCGTTGTGATAAATCCTAAGATGACAGCATTTGGACTATAAGGGAAGAACACTGGACAATCCAGTGCTGGAATCGCATCAGGAACCAGCTTCATCGCGATCCCTCGGAATGCCGGAACAATCTCCCCTAACAATAAACGGACGCCCGCCAACAATACATAGACCCCTACGACAAATTGAATCGCTTGAAGGAAAGCAAACATGATATAGTTTTGCCCACCAGATAGTTCAGAAGCAAAGGATTCCCCTGCGAATAAAACAGTCACAATATAAAGGGGAACCATTACGACCATCACAGATAAGTACGTATCTTGGAGAAATTCAAAATGGGAAGGTAGTTTGATGTCTTCAATCGATTTCTTGTTTTCGCCTCTTTCCCCAAAAAGCTTAGCGACGCCTGCTTCAAATAAATAGCCGATGGTGCAGAAGTGTCCTAATGCGATATCATCAGATCCGGTTACTTTGCGGATGATCGGTTGTGCGATCGCTGGCATAGCCACGGCGAAGACTGCGCCGACAAAGCCACCAACTAAAATCAGGACAATCCCGCGTAAGCCAGCGAAATAGCCAAATACCGTGGTCATCGTAGCCATCCACAGAATGGCTTGTCCCGTCAAGAAAATGTATTTCCATTTTGTAAATCGTGCCAGCAAAATATTAAAGACAAAAATAGCTAAGAAAGTTAATGCAATATCTCTGCCTAGACCAAGTTCATTCATTGCTTGCCCATTGATTGCTTCAATGGAAGGGATAATGCCTTGCATTTGAAACCCTTCGGTAAATATTTGACCAAAATAAGTCAAACTACCGACAATAATGCTGGAACCCGCACTTAATACTTGGAAGCCTAGAAGAGTTTTCAATGTCCCCGAAATGATTTGTCCGGTTGACTTCTTTTGCAAAATCAGCCCTAACATCGCAATCAATGCAATCGTGATTGAGGCTTGTGTCAAAATATTCTCGATAATAAAATTGATAACGCCCATCTTTTCCCCCTCTTTCCTTTCTTAAATAACGCCCTTTGCTTGTAACACCGGTGTTAGCTTCTCTTCGATCTCTGCTTTAGAAACAATATTCTTCAAATACACCATGGCAGTCTGTGGATCAATGGAGAATTTCTCGAATTGGGTTCGGAAATTTTCTGCCGTGATGATAACATCCGGTTTCATGGAAACTGCGGATGAAATATCACAATGATCCAGTTTGGCTGTCACTCCTAGCTTGGTCAAAACATCTTCTGCTGACATCTGCGCTGCAAAACTGCTGCCTAATCCTGCCCCACATACAAATAAAATATTCAGTTTGTTCATCTGTCTTCTCCCCTTTTTTTATCCTCACTTAAAAAAGTAATTGTTTAAATTGATCAATGGTTGTACATGCAATCAGCTGATTGAGTTTTGCTTCATCATTGATCAGTTCAATCAGTTCTTTCATGATCGCTAGATGTGAATAGGAATCCACCGCGGCTAAACAAAAAATTATTTTCACTGGGTCCATTTCCGGATTGCCAAAATGGATCGGCTGATTCATGGTCACTACACTAACACCTAATGTATTGACACCATCTTCGGGTCGCGCATGGGCCAAAGCCAAGTGCTTCCCGATGACGATATAAGGCCCGTATTCTTCTACTGCATGGATCATTGCCTGAACATAGTGTTTCTCAATGATGTCCTCTTTGATCAATGGCTTGGCGGCAACTTCAATAGCTTCTTGCCAAGACGCGGCCTGGGCCTGTATCAGAATGTGATTGTCTGTCAGAATATCTTTTAACATTGGCTGGATCTCCCTTTTGTTGATTTCTAAATGATTGTTTTCAAATAATGTTTCTAATTTGGAATAGATCCTGCGATCGACTCGGCCGCCGCTTTCTGCTACCAGGTCCAAAACCTTGGTAAACAGAACTGTCGGTTCATTGTCGCTAGGTTCTAGCCGCTGATAGGTTTGATGCCGATCCAAGAATTCTGAAATGATTGACCGATTGGCATCCGTTAAGATCGGATCGACCACCAGCAGCGGTTTATTGCTATAGGGCAAATGAAATGTGCTGAAAATCAGATCAACATCCAATTTGTCAACGAGAGCAACTTCCTTTGAACTTAATACAGCCACGACTTCGATCTGGGGAAACTTTTCTTTCAAGTTCTCCGCCAATAGATTTCCGGTCGCCATCCCATGATTACAGACCACTACCGACTTGTAGATCGACGCTAGATCACGCTTGATCACACTGGCAATCGTTGAAAAGTGAATCACCAGAAAAGCGATCTCATCCTCAATGACTGTTGCTCCAATCACTTCGGCGATCGTTGGCATAAACAAAGTGACTGCTCGATAAATGGGTCCATAGTTCAAACGGATATTTTCTTTCAGAGGATTCATGACTTGGATCTTATTCTTTATCCTTACGATCAATGCAGCCATGTGCTTATAAAGATTTTCACATAATGTTTCTTCTTTTAAATGAAAAGGAATATGCGTTTCTTGCTCCACGAATTGAATCAGTTGAATGGTCAATAGTTGTGCTTGCACCCATTCAAGAGAATTGGATATATCTCTTGCGTTGAAAGTCTCAATCGTGAAACGAATATAGTTGCGCTCTACTTGAGGGACTGCTGTCAATTGAAATTCTTTGATGACCTGTTCAACAAAGTCGGAAAAACCGTCCTCTTGGTAATCGATGGTTTTCCAATTTACTGCCGAAATCAGCTCGTGCCTTTTTATTCGCTGAATCCAAATCCAAGTAAACAACAAAATCTGGTTTTTATAGATATCATCTTCTTGCTTGACGATTTTTTCTGAATAGATTTTCTCCAGTCGCAGACTTTCTTCTCGGGGGAAATAATGATGGAAGATCGCCCGTGCTGGCGTAGTTTTTTCTTCTCTATTTTCAGAAAAATCGACTCTACCCAAATTTTGATTAACGAAATCATAGATCATTGTCCGAATGGCTCTTTCTGGTCCTTTATACAGCAGTCCTTGTTTGCCATAACTGACGATCTCGATCCCATACCTTAATAAATCTGCTCTTAAGCGACGCATGTCCTCATCCATCGTACTTTTAGAAATTTGAAAACGTGCTTCTTTGCGATTCAGAAAAACCGCTGTTTTCTCATAAGCGATCGATAAGACTAAATCGAAGGTCCGCTCTTGACGATTCAGCAAGTCTGCTTGTAAATGGTCTAACTGCGTTCTCACCTTTTGTTGTTGGCTGACTGTCAGATCTAAGAGGAAGCCTTGATTACGAATAGTTGCAACCTCAGGTAGCTGCTGCTGCCTCAACCACGTATTGACCTCCAAGACTTCTTGACGGATGGTCCGTTGACTCACATTGTATTCTGCAGCCAATTGTTCCGCTTTGAGCGGGTAGTGAGAAGAAATGAATTTTTGGATCAGTTCAACTGTTCTAGTTTTCATGATGGTTATTCCTTTCTGAATTCAGTATATGTTTCCGCTTACAAATAAAAAAGTAGACATTCCTTCCACTTGAACTGGCAGATACCTGCACCTCATCTGGTGGGATTGAATGATTAAATCATTTCTCTTGTTACTACCACAGCAACTGCTTTTTGTGAAGAGTCTGCTTGATAAAAGAAACAACAGCGAATAAAAAAACAAAAAAAGGAGGCTCTCATACATCGAGAGGCCTCCCTTTATAGCACTATTCAAAAAACTTACTCTTGTAAAATTGACTTTCCTAAAGAAAAGAGTTGTTCTGATTCAGTCAATGGTTATCTCGTTATTCACGAATCTCTTTATAGCTTACATTGTATTCTTTCCTATTCCGGAACCATTTGTCCAGTTCCGTGACTAGCAAAATAACGGCCCCGGAAAGCAGTGCGATCCCCCAACCGGTCAGTGATAGATTCGCCGTATGGAAAGCTTTTTGCATAAATGGCACATAGGTCAAGACAACTTGTAAAGCCACCATCACACCGATGATCAAAAAGGCTTTCGGATTGGTAAAGGACGCCTTCGAGAAAGCAGACTCGCTCGTACGAATATTGAACAAGTAAAAGATCTTACTTAACACAACAATGTTGACCATCATGGTACTCGCAACCGCTTGGTCGACGTCTTGTGTCAACAACCATTCATAGGCTAAAATGCTGATGACTGCCATCAACACTGAGACATAAGCCATTTGCCAAATATCATGAGTATTCAATAATCTGTTCCCAGTTTTTCGAGGTTTCCGCTGCATGATTCCTTTTTCTGCCGGTTCAAAAATAAAGGCAAACTGGATCGTGATTGCCGAAACCATATTGATCCACAACAGCTGAGTGGCTTGCAAAGGCATGTCATTTTGCATCAAGATCGTAAAAGCAATGATCAAGCCTTCCGCAAATGAGGTAGGCAGCAGAAATAAAATGCTCTTTTTGATATTATCATAGATTCTTCGTCCCTCTTGGATCGCCGAAGCCATGGTGCCAAAGTTGTCATCAGTCAAAATCATATCTGCAGAATCTTTGGCGACGTCTGTTCCGCTGATTCCCATTGCTACCCCAATATCGGCCCGCTTTAAGGCAGGTGCATCGTTGACCCCATCCCCGGTCATAGCTGTCACTTTCCCTTTGGCTTGCAAGGCTTTGATAATTTCCAGCTTATTTTTAGGTGTTGTTCGAGCAAACACTTGATTCCTGATGACTGCGTCTTGAAAATCACGCTCTGCCATTTGGTCCAGTTCAGAGCCAGTCACTACATTGATTTCTTTGGCCAATCCTAACTTTTCACCGATTGCTTTTGCTGTTAAAGGATGATCCCCGGTGATCATTTTGACTTGGACCCCAGCTTGCTTCATCTCCTGCAAAGAAGCGATGACTTCTTCTCGAGGCGGATCGATGATACCGGCGATGCCCAAAAGCTGCACACCTTCAGCAAAGACCGTTTCATCCAGTGAATCGACCGTCTGCTGGTCTGTTAGCGAACGATACCCCACTGCAACCACCCGTTTTCCTTCTGAAGACAACCCTTGGACCTTAGCAGACCAACTTTTTTCATTAAAGTTCTGGTCGTAGACCTTCGCCATGGCAAACAGCTTGTCTGGTGAACCTTTAACAAATAATAGGCGTTCCCCTGCCTGATTTTGTACCAGCTTTGCCATGTAGCGGTAGTCGGAATCAAAAGGCAGCATAGCGATTTCTTGATAGCCAGGGGTTTCGGGATAGGCAAATTTTTTGTAATAAAGGGTCAAGAAAGAGCCATCGGTTGGTTCGCCATTGATCCCCCAATGGTTCTCTTCTTCCACTAGCACAGTGTCATTCGCTTCAAATCCTGCTTCTAGGAATAAGGCTAGCTCCTGTTCATCTGCTTCGGTAACAGGAGAAAGCGGGAGAATCTCCCCTTTCGGCTGATAGCCGTCGCCAGTGATCTGGTATTGCTGATGTGCTAAAACGATGTCCTTAACGGTCATCTCGTTTTTGGTCAAAGTTCCTGTCTTATCCGTAGCGATCACATCGACAGAACCTAATGTTTCAACAGCCGGCAATGTTTTGATGATGGTCTGCTTGTTTTTGGCCATTTCGCTGACCCCCATTGCTAAAACAACGGAAGTCGTTGCTGGTAAGCCTTCCGGGATCGAACCTACGATCATTGTCACAACGGCTAAAGAAAGTACAGAAAGAGCATAGGTTTCTAAAAACAGACTGACCACAAACAGGACAATCGCGACCCCCATGATCACATAGGTGATACCCTTACCTAACCCATCTATTTCTTTCATCAAAGGAGTCTTGCGTTCTTCTGTGCGGTTCACTTCAAAAGAGATTTTGCCGATCTCTGTTGTTTGACCTGTAGCAATAACGATTCCTTTCCCGCTACCAGAGGTAACCGATGTCGACGCAAAAGCAATGTTGCTTTGTTCTGCTAAAGCGATAGCATCTTCTAGCAATGGCATGCTCGTTTTCTCAACCGAATCAGGTTCGCCTGTCAGCGGAGATTCCTGTATTCGTAGATTGTCTGCTTCAATGATCCGTAGATCCGCTGGTACATTGTCACCAGCTTCCAAGAAAACCACGTCACCGGGAACCACTTCTGCTGCTGCAATATCTTGGCGAGTGCCTTCCCGATAGACCGTCGCTTGTGTAGACAGCATTTGCTTGATGTGTTCCAGTGCGTCCGAGGCATTGGCTTCTTGATAATAGCCAATCAATGCATTGACCAAGACAACCGTTCCGATAATGATTGCATCCGAAAGGTGTCCCATGAGTAATGTCAATAGTGCAGAGAAGATCAAAATATAAATGATCATATTGTTGAATTGCCGCAACAACAATTTCCATTTAGGGGTCTTTTTTGTTGTTAGCTGATTCAAACCAACTTCTGACAAACGTTGCGCTGCTTCCTTTTTAGTTAATCCTGTCCTATCCTTAAGTCCATATTTTTCCATTGTTTCTTCAATAGTAAGTTGATAGTTCTTTGTCTGCATTTTTTGCCTTCCTTTTTTAATTGAATTTTTTCCAACACAAATAAGCCCTCCATTCAGTGAGACACACTAAACAAAGCGCTGCTTCTTGTCCTATTCAATCAAAAAGTAAGGCAAATCAAAATAGATTTTCTGCTCACCGTCACTCGAGTCACTAGACATTCCTTTACCACCCCCTTTAAATTAGAATCAATAATAGCGTATTCATTTTTTTTAGTCAAGTCTGCAACTCCAACTCAGTTTGCCAATTAAAGCAGAACAACTATGAGGAGCACAGAAGTGAAACTGCATGGTTCGAATCGAAAAGGACGAGTGCCCCTGCCCTTTTGTTACCCATTCAGTAAGAAACAAATCAAAGGGGATAAACCAAAAGATGCTGCGGTCCTTTGGGTCCCATTTTCTCTTCACCACTATCTACAAAACCCATTGAATAATACAGTTTTTTTGCTGCACTATTTTTTTTATTGACTGCAAGAACAATTTGTTTAGTTGCTGGAAAATGAATTTTTACAAAATTAGGCAATAATCGCAATGCTTCTTTTGCATATCCTCTCCTTAGATATCTCGCATCAGTAGAGAAACTCCGCAACAAAAGAGCGTCATTTTCATCCGTATAGTCTGCTTTTTGGGGTCCTGCATCCAAAACAAAAAAAGTCACCAATTTCTGTTGGGAAAAAGCCAAGATCGAATGATGCTGTCGATTCTTTTGGGAGATTGCAATATTTTCTTGTGGCGTCCCTGTGAAATAGGTCATTTCGTCAGTCAGAAAATAATTGACAACATCTTCTTTGTATTCATCTCGATATTTCATTAGTTCCATCTTTTATACACACCTCTTCTGGTCTAAAACAATAGCCCATTCATTTGTAGGTCATTTTATCAAGTATTGCTTGAAATTACGAATAAAGTCATATACCTGATCGTTACACAGGTATATGACTTACAGACAGGTCCAAAATCAGGCTTCTTATTGTTCAATCGCCGAATGATTCATTAAACGATTGATATGGACACCTAGAAAAACGATCTCATTCTCAGGGATTTTCGTTTGATATTCATTATCTACATACGCCTTTACCTTTGTTGCAATCTCCATAGCATTTGGGTAAAGGGCCCACATTTGCCGATACAGTCCTTCGTCTTTTTCTTGCAATAATCCTTCTGTAAAGAAACGATCTACAAAAAAACGGACATGTGTGATAAAGCGGCTATAATGAATCGAATTTGTATTCACATCTTGCTGGATCGAATAGCGGACAAGGTTTACGATAATCCCAATCAATTTCGCTTTCTTCAACCCATCCTGATTATCCGCAGACGCAGATTGGGCATTGATCAAATGAAAAGCAATATTTGATGCTTCTTCTTCTGGAAGAAAGATTTGATACTTTTCACGTAACAAAAGTAACGCTTGTTCTGCAACTGCGTATTCTTTTGCATAATAGTTTTTGATTTCCCAATACAAACGATTGGTGATACTTAACCCCTTCTCTTGGCGTTCAACAGCAAAATGCAAGTGATCCGACAACGTTAAATAGATCGTAGAGTTTAGCGGATTGGGCATTAACTGTTGGGCCAATTGAACGATTTCTTTCGTCATCTCAAAAAACCTAATGGGTATCTCATCAATTAATTCAGCAAACTGCAGAGATCTCGTTTCATCAATTGGGAGAAATACTTGATCAATTTGAGAATCCGTTATCTGCTCTCCGGCTTTTTTCCCAAATCCAATGCCTTTTCCAAGTGCAATCATTTCTTGGCCTTCATTGTCAACAAGTACAACACTTGAATTTAAGACTTTCTTGATATAAATCATGCACTATCGCTCCTTCGTCATTCTCCTGCTAGGATTGCGCCATTAGTCTCAATCACTTTTTTGTACCAGTCAAAAGAGTCTTTTTTGGATCGATCATAAGTGCCATGTCCTTCATCATCTGCATCCACATAAATAAAGCCATATCGTTTTGACAGTTGGGAGGTACCAGCACTAACTAAATCGATTGGTGCCCAGCTTGTATAACCAATCAGATCTACGCCCTCATCAATCGCTTCTTTCATTTGTTTAAAATGCGCTTCGAAATAGTCCCTACGATACGGATCATGAACGTTCCCCTCTTCAAGGATATCTTTTGCTCCCATTCCATTTTCGACGATCATCAATGGAATTTGGTAGCGATCATATAACTCGATCAGCGAAATCTTTAGTCCTTTAGGATCAATCTGCCAGCCCCATTCAGTGGATGGTAATTTAGGATTTTTCACCCCTAGTACAGTATTTCCTGGTGTTCGTTCTGCTTGCGGATTCCCAGATTCCGCCATAGACATATAATAGCTGAAAGAAAGAAAATCCACTGTATAATCTTTTAGTATTTGAGGATCTTCCGGTGCCATTTCAATCTTGATGCCACGTTTTTCCAAGTCTCGCAAAATTAAGCGAGGGTATTCTCCTTTTACTTGAACATCTGCATAAAAATTATTCTCTAGGTTCTTCTTCAATGTCAATTCCACGTCTAGTGGATCACAGGTTAACGGATAAGTCATTAATTTTGTTATCATACAGCCTATTTTGTTTTGAGGATTTTTTTCGTGTGCAACTTTTGTAACTAGTGAACTAGCGACAAATTGATGATGCAAGGCTTGATAGATCTCTTGATGCTCTTTCCCCGGAGTACATTGTTCAGGAATAATTCCAGCTGTTGTAAAGGGATGACGATGAATGCTGTCGATCTCATTAAAGGTCAGCCAGTATTCTACGTATTCCCCAAATTCCTCAAAGCAGACTGTGGCAAATCGGACAAAGTCAGCGATAACTTTGCGTTCAACCCAACCATTATATTTCAAACTCAACGCGACTGGCATTTCATAATGAGAAAGTGTCACGATCGGTTTGATTCCTAAACGCTGCATTTCTTGAAAGACATTTCGATAAAAAGCAATGCCCGACTCATTTGGCTCCAGTTCTTCTCCTGTTGGAAATAATCTCGTCCATGCAATCGATAAGCGTAGTACTTTGAAACCCATCTCAGCAAATAACGCCAAATCTTCTTTGTAACGATGATAAAAATCGATTCCCCGACGTTTAGGATAAATCGTGTCTGTTGGATCAGCGATTGCTTCTTTCACGGCGTTTACCGTCACATGCATATGGGCTGCAAAATTTTTGGTGTCGACATCTGGTTTATACGTGGCGATATCTGCTACAGACAACCCTTTCCCGTCTAAATTCCACCCACCTTCCACTTGATTGGCAGCAATCGCTCCGCCCCATAAAAAATTCTCTGGAAATGTTGATTGACTCATAGTTGTATTCTCCTTCACGTTTTTTGATTATGCTGCTTGAATTTTACGAAACAAATGGAGAGATGGATAAAACACCCTCGCTTTTAGACATATTTTCTGTTTGTTCAATTGGTTTGATAATGAAATTTTCTTTGTTAGTCACAACGCAGATAACAGTCGGGTCATACCCTGCTTGTTTGATGGCTTCTAAATCGAATTGAAGCAATGGTTGTCCTTTTTTGACATAATCCCCCGCACTGACAAGCGGTGTGAAATATTTTCCTTCTAATTGCACCGTGTCGATCCCTATATGGAATAGGATTTCAGCACCATTCTGGGTCTTTAAGCCAATCGCATGGTTGGTTTCAAACAACATAGTAACTTCTCCATCCTCTGGTGCTGTTAGTTCGCCAGATGTGGGGATAATACCGAATCCCTCACCAATCATTCCGCTGGAAAAGACATCGTCTTTTATTTCGGCTAGCTTAACAACTTGTCCCGCAACAGGCTGACTGAGAACTTCTGATTGAGGGTCTTCTTTTCCTTCAACGGCCTCCATGACTTTATCTTTAAAAAGAAACAGGACTAAAACAAAAGCCGCAAGAAAAGAGACTGCTAAAGTGACTAATGCCCAAACTAAATTCATACTATTTGATTCATCAACGAACATGGTGATACTAGCAAGACCCGGACCCACTAATGCAAACGCTTTGATTGTAAAGATGCCAGCAACTGCTCCACCAACCAAACTAGAAGCCATCACCCCATATAATACCCGTTTGTTTAAAATCGTTACCCCATACAATGCTGGCTCTGTAATGCCAAACAGTGCAGAAATTCCAGCAGAAATAGCTGTTGAGCGAAGCTTTTGATCTTTTGTCCGCAGACTGACAGCAAAACATGCCCCAGCTTCAGCAATATTATGGGCAAGTGAAGCCGGTAAATAAAGCAATTCTGCCCCCATCTCGCTCATGGAAGAGACCGCATAAGGGATCATTGCTTTGTGCATACCGGTCACAACCATCAATGGTAACACAGCTGCTAAGATACCTGTTGCAACCCAGCCTAGATGAGTATAAAGCCAAATAATCGCTGCAGAGAAAACTGTACCTACCTCAAATCCTAAAGGTCCTAAAATCAATAGCGCCACTGGAACTGTGATTACTAGACTCATCATCGGAACAAAGAAGATGCGAATCGGTTTTGGAGAAAAACGAGTAAATAGTTTTTCGACTTGCGAATAAAACAAAACCGTTAAAATTGCAGGAAAAACTTGTGATGCATAGGCAATATTCTGTAATCCGATCCCCAAAAAGGTTGCTCCATCTGTCAGCAACGCTGTTATTTCAGGCAAAATCAGCGCCCCGACTGCTGAAACAGCCACTAATTGATTTACTTTTAATTTATTTGCCGTGGTCATAGCGACTAAAATCGGTAAAAAGTAAAGGGGGGCTCCACCTATAAGATTTAAAATTTGATAC
This sequence comes from Enterococcus sp. ARL09-542, assembly GCF_005234805.1. NCBI lineage: Bacteria > Bacillati > Bacillota > Bacilli > Lactobacillales > Enterococcaceae > Enterococcus > Enterococcus sp. ARL09-542. The sequence goes on along the minus strand of NZ_QPQX01000014.1, from coordinate 35,927 downwards.
GTTTGGCTTTGATTATCAAGCACTCCTGTAACAGAAGCGAGTAACAGTAGTGATTTTAAAACACCACCTCCGGCAACCGCCGGTATAAGTGGCTGAAAAATGGAAATAACAAAATCCAACAGGACAGCTCCCCAAGACTGCTTTGTTGCACTTCCGCTGTCCGCATTGTCTAACTGATGCCCCAACAGTGACATCACTTCGTCATAAACTTCCACAACATCATTGCCAATGATAACTTGACACTGGACATTCTGCCGGACTCCGATGACACCCTCCACTTTTTCTAGTGCTTCTTTTTGAACTAGAGCATGATCTTTCAGGGTAAACCGTAACCTCGTTGAACAATGTTCCAAATGAGAGATGTTTTCTTTTCCGCCAATCAATTGGATGATGGCAGTTGCCGTTTCCTTTACATTCATTGTTTTTTTCTCCTTTAGATTATTTTTCTCTTCGTTGGCCAAACAAAGAAAAAAGCAGACAACACCTATTAAAACAACCAAATGAATCAGAACGATTCACTCATTGCTTTATATAGGTCCTGCCTGCTTAACCAGTCACATGCCTGTTTATTAATTGCATAATACCACGAAGAAATTGGAAACGCAACCACTATTTTTGATCCATAAGTTTGCCACCACAGCCAAATGTAAAACTCTAGGAATCAGGTAAGTACAAATTTTTAACATTCAAAAAAGGCATTTCCCAAAAGGAAAATGCCGATAAATCAGTGACGTTTGTTACATTGAAAGTTTGCCTTCTAAAACTTTCGCGTCTTTGCTGCGAAAAGCTTTGGTCAATTCACTAACAATCAGTGGGACTAATGAGAGCAGAATCACGATCACCCATTCAATTCCTGTCAAACTTTGAACTTTGAAAATTTCTTGCAAGAATGGAATGAACAAGACCGCCAACTGCAAAGCTAAGCTGACTAGAAAGGCTTTATTCATCGCACTGTTGGAGAAGACACCAATGCTGAAAATAGAACGTGTTTCGCTGCGGACAGCAAACGCACGAGTCAATTCCCCAAAGACGAGTGTAGCAAATGCCATCGTATTTGCTGTGCCGTCAGCAACGGTTGGATCTGACAAGACGTATTCCCCTAACCAATAAGCTGCCAACGTGATTGCTCCTACCAAAACGCCGTAAAAGATCATACTTGCAGCAAAGCCATCAGCAAAAATGCTTTTCCGGGAATCGCGAGGTTTTTGTTTCATCACGCCTGGCTCAACTGGTTCCATTCCTAAAGCCAATGCAGGTAGTGAATCAGTGACTAGGTTCAACCAGAGGAGTTGGATCGCAACTAATGGCATCTGATGGAAATTCAATGCAGTTGCAACGAAAATCGTGATGATTTCACCGATATTACAACTCAATAAATACTGAATCGATTTCTTGATATTGGAGAAGATCCCTCTTCCTTGTTCGACCGCATGGACGATCGTGGTAAAGTTATCATCCGTCAAGATCATATCCGCTGCCCCTTTAGCCACATCCGTCCCGGTGATTCCCATCGCACAACCAATATCGGCTACTTTCAAGGCAGGCGCATCATTGACACCATCACCTGTCATGGCGACGACCATGCCTTTTGCCTGCCAAGCCTTAACGATCCGCATTTTATGTTCAGGCGAAACTCGCGCATAGACAGAATACTTTTCTACTTCTTCTTCCAATATCTCTTGCGGCATCATGTCCAGTTCTGAACCTGTCATGGCTAGATCTCCAGAGCGGAAAATATTCAATTCTTTGGCGATTGCAACCGCAGTCAATTTGTGGTCACCAGTGATCATGACGGGGCGAATCCCTGCATCGTAACATTGAGCCACCGCTTCTTTGACTTCTTGACGGGGAGGATCGATCATTCCGACTAACCCGACAAATGTCAAATGGTTCTCGATGTCTTCTGAAGTCAGCTCTTCGGGCACTTCAGTAATGTCTTTATATGCAACACCTAGAACGCGCAAGGCATTTGATGCCATATCAGCATTTTTAGCAGCAATTTTTTGAGCTTCTGCTTCATCAATCCTACAGCGATTCAGCAAAACATCAGGTGCTCCTTTGACCATGACGCGATAGCCTTGTTCGGTTTTATGGATCGTGCTCATCAATTTGCGTTCCGAATCAAAAGGAATCTCAGCCACACGAGGCATGTTTGCTTCTAACTCATTTTTGTCTAATTTTTCTTCGTACGCTTTGCTGACAAATGCGGTTTCTGTCGGGTCGCCGGTCACTTGGAACTCACTGCCATTGACCGTTAACTTAGAATCATTACACAATGCTCCGATGGCCAATAGTTGCTGCGGGGTTGCCGATCCATGAACGAAGGTTTCAACTACGGTCATTTTGTTTTGCGTCAATGTACCCGTTTTGTCACTGCAGATCACTGAAGCAGCCCCCAAAGTTTCGACTGCAGGTAGCTTCTTCACGATGGCATGACGTTTCACCAATCGTTGGACACCTAATGCCAGAACAATCGTAACGATGGCCGCCAGTCCTTCGGGAATAGCCGCTACCCCAAGGGAAACAGCCATCATGAAGATTTCAAGAATTGGCCGACTGTATAAAAGACCTACGATAAACATCAGGACACAGATCCCTAAACAGATAATCGATAACAATTTTGAGATTTCTGCCATTTTTCGTTGTAGCGGTGTCGTATTGTCATCTTCAGAGATCAACATGTTCGCGATACGACCAACTTCCGTTTTCATCCCGGTACTAGTAACGACACAAGTTGCACGCCCATTAGTGATCACTGTGGAGGAAATCAGCATGTTCTTGCGATCAGCTAAAACAGTATCTTCAGGCAATGCTTCTAGTGCTTTTTTGTTCACAGGAACTGATTCACCTGTCATGGCAGATTCATCTGCTTTTAGATTGGCTGCTGACAAGATCCGCACATCCGCTGGTACTAAATCGCCAGCTTCTAATTCAATGATGTCTCCCGGAACAAGAGTAGCTGTTTCAATATGTTCCAGTTTCCCATTGCGAATCACTTTAGCCAACGGGGCTGACATTTTTTGTAATGCTTCCAAGGATTTATTGGCATTGTTTTCTTGTGAGATCGAAATGATGGCATTGATCACGACGATCAACAAAATAATGACGGAATCGATCCAGTCTTCAAAACCGCTGGAAACATAAGAAAGAAAAGCAGCGATCAATAGTACGATAATCATTGGATCTTCTAATTGCCCGATCACTTTTTTCAATAAACTTTCTTTCTTTTTCACTTCTAATTCATTTCTTCCGAAAGACTGCAGCCTTTTTTCAACTTCTTGACTGGATAGCCCTGCAGCTGCATTGGTATCCAACGAGCGTAAGACTTCTTCTTTCGATTTGGTAAACCATAAATCCACTGTGTTCATCTCCTAATGTTAGTTTCATCGTTCATTCGGTTTTACCAATCTGGCTTCCTTTATCAAAAAATGTCATAGCAGAAAGAAATTCCGTTCTACTATGACTGATATTCAATAAGGAGCAGATCGCAAAGGATGCTTTTATTTTCTTAAGATATGAATGGCAAATCCGCCAAACTCGCCGGCAAGATAAATATTTTTCAATTTGTTTTCTTCATCATAGGCAGCTGTATCCATATTAAAGGAGAGTCCTTTGGCTTTTAGCTCCTCTACTGCACTTTCCAAGTTGGAAGTCCGCATAGCGATATGTCCATTTTTTCCTAAGAAAGGTGCTTTCATACATTCGAAGTAGTCACCGGCAAATTCTGATTTCTGTCCATGTCGTGGCGTCAGATTAAAGATCATGCTCAGTTGGGTGGCAAGTTCTTGTGCTTCGGTTTCATTTTCCATGTTGATACCAATATGTTCTAATTCAAAGTGATTTTCCATTGTCTTACACCTCTTTCATACTTGTTGAACAGTTGATTCCAGTTATTATTATTACATCGGGAACATCAAAATCGATCCCACGGTTAGAAATACGAGACGGATAAAGTATTGAGGAATCGTAAATTTCCAAAATTGTGCGGCTGTGTATTTCCCAGTTCCTAAAATCATTGCTGGCATCCCATCAATTGGCAGGAAGTGACCACACCAACCTGAGATCACGATGGCGCAAGCTGCGGCTGTAGGATCTAAGCCTAAACTTCTGCAAGTAGCGATCGCTAGCGGCGTAAATACATAGACTGTACCAATGGTCGATCCTGTTAATGTAGCCAACAGACTGGTCAAAATACAGAATGCAAAGATCATCACAAAAGGATTCACGTTGGTTCCCAACATTCCCGCAACCGAAGTCCCAACTAAATTGGTCAATCCTGTACTTCCTAATGCGTCTGCCACACCAATGACCCCGGCTGACATCAAGATGATCGGTGCACTGATGGCATCACGGATTTCTTTAAAGTCTAAGACACCAATCAATAAGATCACCGCAACAGATAAACCAGCCATCGCATAGCCGGCATCGCCGATTTTACTTTGTAGCAACATACCGATGACCGCAAAGATAAATACACCATAAGTCGTCAATTCTTTCCATCTCGGCAGACGGGAAGCAGTAACATTTCCGTTAGTGACATCCACATCTTTGCAGTCTTCAGAAGTAGGATGATCCGGAAGAAATTTGTATTGAATGATACAATTGACTAAAAAGCCAATGGATAAAAATAAGTTAACAATTGCAAATTTAAAAACAGAAACCTCTGCCATGATCCCAGCAGAATTCAAAACAGCGATCACGATCCCATACTGCAATGCGGTATTGAAAGGAATCAACGGATGATTGGTCGCAAATCCCGCAGTCATAATCACTTTTGATGGGGGTAATTTTTTTGAATAAGGCAGTGTAGATAATAACCCAAGTGTCAGTACATAATACGCAGTTGAACCCGTTCCGAACAAACTACATCCTAACATCACTACCAGAATGATCAGAATATAAGACTTGAAGCCACCTTTGTTTGCCATCGAGAACATGGCTTTTTTGAAAACGACGATAAAACTTGTCTTCTCAAGGGCAGCGATAATGGCCATGAACTCAGCTAACATGACGATGGTCGAATTCGAGAAACCGGCAAAAGCCCCTTTAATATCCGTAATACCAAAAATGACTAGCAACAAACAGGCAAATAATGGCGCCGCTCCAAAGGGAATTTTTTCAATCATTACTAAAACAATCATTACTACGGTAATTGCTAATGCAATCATCATTTGAATAGTCATAGTGTCCTCCTACTTCTAGTCATACGCATGTGCAGGAGAGGTGACGTAAATTAGGTGGCGAATGAACGCAGATCCGCTCCTTCGCTGCTGTCACAAGGAGAGGGACAAGACCACTCTTCCTGTGAGCACTTTATCTAGCTGATTCGCTAACTCATTTTAAAGCCAACACGCTAGCGAACTTGAGCTATTCCTCCCTTACGCCACACCTCTCAGACTGCTTTTGCCTACACAAAACAAATGCTTGTGGACTTCTTAACGCATGCCTTTCGCTTTGTCTTCCTCTAATACTTTTTTCAATGCTTCGATTCCTTCAGCTGGAATTTGGTTGAATGGTGCCCGGCATTTTCCTACGTTGTTGCCAAGTAACGCTGCGGCTGTTTTAACAATGGTATTGGGATTGCCATATTTGAAACAGTTGCGGAAGTTTTGAATCCGTTCATTGGCTGTCTTCGCTTCTTCGATCTTGCTTTCTACGAAAAGGTCATAGATAGATGCCATTGTTTTCGGATAAACATTGGCACAACCCGCAATACCGCCAGTACCTCCTGCTAATAGCGTCCAGATAATCAATTGGTCATTGCCTGATAATGTGTAGAATTTCCCGTTCGTTTTTGCCTTTCCTGCTTCGATATAGCCTAAAATATTGGCAAAGTTGCCGCTAGAATCTTTTGCACCAATGATATTTTCGATTTGTGCCAGACGAGCGACAGTCGCTGGTGCAATAGCATTCCCTGTTCGAGCAGGAATATTGTAAAGCACGATCGGCATATCAACTGCTTCGGCAATCGTTTTGTAGTGCGTATAGATTTCTTCTTGGCTCGCTGCTGCAAAACTCGGTGCAATGATCGATAAGACATCTGCGCCAGCTGCCTGTGCCATTTTACTTTGGGCGATTGTTTCTTTTGTAGAGATGGCTCCTGAACCAGCATAGATCGGTACCCGGCCTGCAGTTTGATCAACAACGACTTCTAAGACAAGCTTTTTCTCTTCTGCAGACAAGATATAGCCTTCCCCATTTGTACCAAAAGGAAAAATCCCGTGGACCCCATTGTCGATCATGCGATCTACTTGGTTGCGCAGTTCATCAAAGTTGATACTTTCGTCTTCATACATTGGGGTCAAAATAGGGCTGATGATGCCTTTTAATTCGATTGGTTTCATAGTAATGTCTCTCCTCTTTTATAGAACACGTATGGAATACGGTTTCATTTTCATTAAATTGACGGATGCCCGCGCTGCCGCTTTTTTCAGGGGACCAAGCGCGATATTGGGCTGTCTTTCCGTCAATGTTACCGACGTTTGTTTACTTCTCGACACCTTCACCGGAGGTTGGATTATACACACCTACGGATTCCCGTTTTTCGCCAAACAGATCAGCAACGGTGAAACGAACATACTTCACACAAAGACGATTGCGGTAGGCATAGACCAGATGTAAATTCCCCTGGCTATCCTGGTAAAGGGTTGGGTATTCATGTTGTGAATTGTTGGTTTTGTTTTCCGCACCGATATAGCCTTCTGCAGCTTCAAAAATTCGTCCGATCGGCCATGTCTTGCCAAAATCTTCACTTACAGAGACAGCGACTGGATTCCGCAATCCCGGCCAAGCAACTTGTCCAAAAGCAGCATTTGGTGCGGCATTGACATTGTATGCCAATGCGATTTCACCGGAGTTCAGTTTGATCGCACTGATACTAGCATTGTTATTAGGTAAAACAGTTGCTGTCGGCACAGACCAACGATCGCCAAAATCAAAGGATTCACTGCTGTAGACGAAATCTGCGAAGCGGCTTCTCATGAAGGCAACTAAATGACCAGGCTCGACTTCCACGACATTGGCATGGACCCGACCGTTGCTATCTGGCATCCGAACAGCACGCCAAGTCTGTCCTTGATCATCCGATACTTGGAACTCTGTCGGGTCATTCGTCAACCCATCAGCTGAATCTTCACACAGCCACGTGCTATACAGCCAACGGCCATTACTTAAGATTTGGATTCCTTGACGGCCAAAAGTGCCTTCTTTATCAAAGAGAACTTCTGGTTTTCCCCATGTTTTTCCTTCATCAGCTGATTTTTGAACCATGATGATTGAAGTGAACTGCATGTTGTCTTTTCCTTCTTGGCGGCTGACTTGGGATGTGTAGATCAGCCAAATCTTGCCATCTGGCGCCCGGAAAAAGGACGGATTCTGTTCACTACGGTCTATGCCTTCTGAAACAGTAACGGGAACCGACCACTTCTGTGTTTCTGGGTCTAATTTTGAGACGACGATCGAGATGTCGCCGCTTCCCTCAAAGCTTCCTGCAAACCACCCACACAACATCCCGCCATCTGCTGTTTCGATCAAAGCGGGTGCGTGAGCTGTGTTGTTGCCACCGGTAGGAATCAAACCAAAATCAACATTCAAGAATGTATCTCGGTACATGACACCGTTCGGCTCTGATTGTCGCACTTGTTCTAAATGAGTCAACGTGTTTCTCCCCCTAACCAAATTTTTATGTTGTGCTGCATTTGTGCTTATTTTGAATGTTCTGCCAACCGAATAGCGTAATCGATGGCATTTTCTAAACTGGCTTCACTAGCCGTCCAGTTACCTGCTTGATCAAAGGCCGTTCCATGGTCGACAGAAGTCCGAATGATCGGAAGGTTCAACGTAATGTTGACGCCTTGCACTGCTTTCCAGTTTTGTGCTTCTTGATCGTAGACAAAGCCTAAAAGTTTCAAAGGAATGTGGCCTTGATCGTGGTACATGGCGACGACGATGTCATACATGCCCCCATTGGCTTTTGAAAAAAGAGTATCTGCAGGCAATGAACCAAACACATTGATTCCTTCCGCTTTGGCTGCTTCTACAGCAGGATTGATTTCATCGATTTCTTCACGGCCGAACAATCCATTTTCGCCACAGTGTGGATTCAAGCCAGCAACTGCAACGCGAGGATTTTCGATCCCTAGATCTTTGCAAGCCTGATCTGCGATACGAATCACATCGAGGACACGTTCTTTCGTGGCCCGGTCACACGCTTCCCGTAATGACACATGGGTCGAGACATGTACGACTCGCAAGTTGCCATCTGCCAACATCATGGTATATTTATCGGTACCGGTTAGGTCGGCATAGATTTCTGTATGTCCCGCATAATGATGACCGGCAGCATTCATGGCTTCTTTGTTCAATGGATTCGTTACCGTTGCATCGATCTCTTTGGCTAAAGCTAACTCGATGACTTTCTTCACATATTGAAACGCTGCGTCACCACCGACATGAGAAACTTCACCAATGTGAAAAGTTGCCATGTCTACGATCTTTAAGTCGATCAGGTCGATCGTTCCAAATGCATAACGCCCATCCTTGGGCTGGCTGATCACATTCACTTCCAAAGCTAATTCAGGATGTTTTGCTAAATAGTAATCAACAACACTTTTGTCTCCAACTAATAATGGGCGGCACTTGTCATAGAGTGCCGGTTTGGCAAAAGCTTTAAGGGAGATTTCAGGTCCGATCCCTGCAGGATCTCCCATTGTGATGCCGACAATTTTTTTCATGACACGCTTCATCCTTTCTGAGTTCAAATTATAAAATTTGCAGATAGATGGCCCGAGCATCTTCTGGTGTGACTTCTCGTTTGTTGTTGACCAGTAGACGTGTTACTTCCATGCCCGCTGCTACTAAACCATCCAAGTCTTCTTCTGGTACATTGAATGTTTTCAAACTCGTTGGAATTTCCAAAACTTTGACGATTTCGTCTAACTGGCTGATCATATACGCTGATTTTTCGTCAACCGACCAGTCTTGATGTCCCTCTTTGATGACACGATCATAAGCAACAGCGAGTAAGTCTTTGATTGCTGGTTCATTAAATTTCATCACTGGTGTCAACAAAATCGCATTGGAGACACCATGAGCAATATGGTATTTACCGCCTAGCGGATAGGAAAGGGCATGAACGGCTGTCGTGCCTGATGCTGTGATTGCTACCCCTGCATAAAATGAACCAAGCAACATGTTCCGTTTTGCTGTTAATGCTTCTGGATTTGTGCAGGCTTCGATAATGTTGTTCATGATCAAATCCAATGCTTCCAGCGCAAAAGTATCACTGATTGGATTAGCTTTGGCAGATGTGAAACATTCAATCGCATGACACAATGCATCTACACCTGTGGCTGCTGCGATTGGTTTTGGCAAGTTTTTGATCATCCGTCCATCTAATAAAACGAAGTCGGCGATCATTTCAGGATTGACGATCCCGATCTTCAAGTCTCTTTCTGGAACACCCACGATAGCATTAGGAGTTGCTTCAGCTCCAGTTCCAGCAGTGGAAGGAATCATCAAACTAGGTACTTGTTTTTTTGCCAATAATGGATTATCTAATAAATCTTTGACTGTGTAGTCATCCGTTGCTAAGATCGAAGCCAATTTCGCCACGTCCATGACCGATCCACCACCGACGGCAATCACTAAGTCAGCAGCTTCTTTCTTAAAGGCATCGATCACTGCTTGTGCTTCGTGATAGTTTGGTTCCGCTGGAATATCAGCAAGAACCGTGTAATCGATTCCTGCTTTTTCAATGATTTGAATAGGCAGATTGACCAAACCTAAATCTAGAAGTCCCTTATCTGTGAAAATAACGATTTTATGAACACCACTGCTAATGATTTCTTTTAACTGCTCAAGCGCATGTTCGCCTGCCTGAATATTTTTTGGCATTTTTAAACTGTAGTCTGTTAGCATAATAAATCCTCCTTAATCATTTAATACCATCTAATTTCTTCAAGTAATTCTTCTGTCCCAAAACCACCTGATTTCGTAAGAACTTGCATCTTTTGGTTATTCCATTCGATGGCAGATAAAACAACGCCCGGTTTGATCTCAGTCAACGGCTTGATTCCGGTCACACCCAAGACTTTCATTGATTGGAACAAGGTATCCCCGCCGGTAAAGAGAAAGGTATTCTCTTGATGTTGTGACCAAAGGGCTTTGGTCAACATGCCTAATGCCTCCCCTATTCTAAACCGACAAGCTTCAGCAGATAAGCCCATTTCTTCGCTATAAGCCACAATTTCAGCTGTTGTTTGTTCGCTATAGGTTTCAAAAATGACTAATGGCTGTTTTTCCATCAACTGAAGATAACTAACAATCTCTGTTTGTCCTGCGGTTGTTTGCCAATAGGTAGGATGCAACAGTTGTTGCGCTGTTAATGAAATCCGCGGATAGTCTTGCTCAACATACTCAATTTGTTTCTTTGTGATCGGGTTGACGCTTCCACAGACAACCACTACTGGCTTTTGTAATTTGTAAGCTACTTCTTTGCCGTTGGGGAACAACTGTTGTGCGAGAACCTTTGCGAACCCTGCACACCCGACCGTCATACCCAAAAGATCGTTCTCTACTAGGCGTTTTGCGTGGACCTGTAACATATCATCTGTCTGTGCATCAAAAACCATTACACCTGTTTCCGGCAACGACTGGTCTTTGACTAGCATTGCCTTGATCCCTGCTTCCGACTGCAGCCGCTGCATCACATTGCTTTCGGTCACAGGTTCATACGGATCATTTGCAAAAACACTTTCTGATACCAAGACATCTTCTATATATAAATGACCATCGATCACTACCCGATTCATTTCTGGATATGCGGGTAAAAAAGGAAGGGCCGCTTGTTCGCTCATATCGAGAATCGCTTTGATCTCCGCGCTGATGTTTCCTCTTAATGCTGAATCTACTTTTTTATAAATAAATGGAACCTGGGCAACTTTTGCATCTTCCAAAATCGTTTTTGTCTTCTCATATGCTTGATCAAAAGTTAGGTGCCGACTCTCGGTATTGAGAACCAACACTTCGATCTCCTGCGGAAGTGTGTTATATTGGACGACTGTTTCCGTTGAGACTAACGTTTGAATGCCTTGTCTCGAAAACTGGACCCCAGTATCCAGTGCTCCTGTAAAGTCGTCTGCAATAACTAACAACTTTAACATCTACTCACCACCTCGTACTTCATGATTTGATTATAGGGACAAAAATCAAGCGTTTACATTCTAAAAAAACGAAAAATCGTTTAATTTAGAAACGATTTCTTAAACAAGGGATATTTTTTACATTTTACATGCTATTATTGTTCATATATGAAACAACTATCGATTGATGGAGGGAAAAGGGATGAAACGAAAGATTTTAGGTATTGCACCTTATGAAGAATTAAATCATTCCATGCATATGATCGGCGAACAATATCCGGAAGTGGAAACGACCATCTTCACCGCTGATCTGGTCGAAGGACAAAATCTTGCTGCTAAACTGTATACTGATGGCTATGACGCGATCATTTCTCGGGGAGGAACCGCTAAACTGATTCGCAAAGTTGTATCTTTACCGGTCATTGATGTCTCATTATCCATTTATGATGTTCTAAGTTCGATTCGGCTAGCAGAAAATTATACTCAAAATTTTGCGATCGTCGGCTATCCCAGCATCACCGAAAAAGCCCATTTGCTCTGTGATCTTTTAGGATACAAAATTGAGATCCACACCATCGATGAGACCATTGATGCCAATGAGATCCTTGATGCATTAACAGAAAAAAACTATGAATTGATCTTATGTGATGCCATCACCAACCGCATCGCTCTTTTGAAATCTCTAAACACGATTTTGATCACTTCAGGATTGGAAAGCATCAAAAGTGCTTATGAAGATGCTTTGTCGATCATTGATCACGTCCAGCAAGTCAAACACAAAAAAGAGATCCTCGAAAAAGGGATCTTGAGTCAGCAGCAAGACTTGCTGCTTTATGATGATACGTATACCATTGAATTTTCTACATTAGAACCAGATTTTGCAGAAGAGATCCTCAAAGTTCTTCAGGCCAAACCAGAAAAGAAAGAAATCCAGCACTACTCACAAACACAAAATAAGTATGTTTCCTTATTAATCAAACCGTATACTGTCGATCAGCAGCATTACTACAGCTGCGCTGTTCAAGAGAATAGCGCACCACCCGTAACCAACAAACTAGATATCACTTATCAGAAAAAAACAGAAGTCGCTGATAGTTTTTCAAAAAAGTTATTGTTTTCGCAATTTATACCTGAACGCGTCAAGCATGAAGTGAAAAAATACGAAGATTACTATTCTTCTTATCTTGTCTTCGGGGAGAGTGGCACTGCCAAAAAAAATATTGCTTACCAAATTTATCTAAATCAGACCAAAAATACCAACTACCTGATCTCGATCAATTGCAAACTCGTCACAGATAAACTTTGGAAATTTCTAGTCAATGCCACCAATGGTCCCTTTGTCGACAGCCATAACACCATTTTCTTTGAGAATGTTGAGCAATTGAACGCAGCAGCAATCGAACGCATTGTCTCATTGATCAAAACCACCAATGTGCGGAACCATAATCAGCTGATCTTTACCTATGACAACAATAAAGCAGCGGATCAAACGACTTTCAACCGACTGGCAAGCCAATTAAACTGCGCGAAAATCTATGCACCAGCGATTCGGGAACGAAAAAATGAATTAAGTATCATCACGACATTGCTTTTGAATAAAATGAACATTGCCTGCAACAAAGAAATCATGGGCTTCGAGCCGAAAGCCCTCGAATCATTCATAGCTTTTGACTGGCCTGGCAATTTCGACCAGCTGCAATACTGCATCAAAGAATTGGTGGTCAATGCCCGCACCCATTATATTACCGAACACCAAGTCACAGAATTGCTGAACAAAGAACGACTGGTTCAAAATTTTACCCATCTCAAGGATCATTTTACTGCCAAAAATCCTTTACATCACCCCACGTTGTTTGACTACACCAAAGAAATCATTTTGAGCGTGTTAGAACAAAATGAAGGTAACCAGACCAAGACAGCGAATCAGTTAGGAATCAGCAGAACCACCCTCTGGCGCTACCTGAAAGAAGAGCAGTTGTAGTGAGAGACCACAAAAACGAAAAATCCCTTGCTAGCACTTCTGAAAGAATAGTCGAAAGTGTAAGCAGGGATTTTGCCCTGTTCATTACTTCTGATTCTCTAAAAACGCTTTTCACTCATAACTAGCCATGATCTTTTTGATACAGTCTAAATAATCCTTCCGCAATATCTCTGGGGAAATAATTTCTACGTGTTCACCGAAGCCGAGAAAATAATTGGTCATAAACCGCAATTCTGTCTGATCGAATTTCCCTTCGATCCACGTTCCCGTTTCTCTTTGGCAAAGAGACATATTGGAAAATGGATGCTTCAAAAAATATTCTTTCCCTGTTTCACTGACCTTAGCCTTGAAGGGAATGTTTCGATAGGTTTGCATTTGCTTCTGGTACGAATCCAGCAACTCCTCTTTTGCATACAAGGTTTGATAGGGTGTTTCCACCACGATCGATGCCATAAAATCGCAACGGTAGGTCCGCCATGCTTCTTTTGTTAAATCGAATGCCGTACAATACCAGTAGCCATCCATTAGAATCAGTCGAGTCGGCAACAGCCGTTTTTGTTGCAAACCGTAGCGTGTATACTCCACTGTGATGATCGCATTTGTCAAAATACATTCAAACAACTGTTCCAAATTTTCAGTCGTGGCGATTTGACTGATTCCTTCATACTGCACACAATCCAACATAGTCGCGATTTGCTGCTGTTTCTCCTTTGGGAAGGTATGCAACAATTTTTCTTGTAGCTGGCCATAAGTAGCGCCAAATGGTGAATCGGTCAATAATTTCAATAGTTGTAAGGAATAAAAAATGGCGAAGACCTCTTTTTCGCTAAAGTAAATGGGCGGCAACAACGTATTTTGCAAGACCTGATAACCACCATAGCGTCCATTCTCGACATATAGTGGCACTCCTAGTGCTTCAAGTTCTTGAATATCACGAAGTGCTGTGCTCTTTGAAATAGCAAAAGTCTCCATCAATTCCTTTAAATGAAAGACTTTCTTTTCATTGATATAAAACATTTCTTGTTGGATTCTTTCTGTTTTTTTCATATTCTCCTCCAAAGGTGTCATGAAATGAAACCATTAACTGTTACAGTTAGTTTATCATAGAGAAAAGGAGAATTGATTATGGCATCCATCGATGTAGCACTTTTTTGACCTTAGAAGGAAAAGGAACAGAAGCACTGGCTTTTTATCAGGATATTTTTGATGGAAAACTATTATTTAAAATGACGTTCCAAGAATTTAAAACCCAATTGGCTCCCGATACTGTGATTGAAACTGGCACCGAGCATTGGCTTTCCCACGCAGTACTGCAAATAGGCCAGACGCAAATGCAGTTGACAGATCAACCCATTGATCCTAGGATTCCTTGCCAGCAAGGAAATACCTTGTCATTGAGTGTCATTACGGATACGATCGAAAAAGCACAAACCATTTACGAGAAAATGAGCCAACACCAATTGAGCAAGATCTATCAGTCTCCTATTCAAAATGAATTTGCGGACTTCTATGCCATCTTGCAAGATCCGTTTGGTCTGGTCATTCAAATCACCAAAGAAAAAACACTTTCTGATGAGTAGGAGGAAAATCAATGCGTCAGTATCAAACAAAAGCAGAATTGATCCAAACCATTCAAGACACGTTTCAAAAATACATTACCGAATTTGAAGAGATTCCAGAAGAATGGAGACACCAGCACCATGATGAGGTAGATAAAAGTCCCTCTGAAAATTTGTCTTATCAACTAGGGTGGCTCCATCTTCTATTAGACTGGGAAGCCCAAGAAAAAAACGGCGTTGCTGTGCAAACACCAGCAGCAGGCTATAAGTGGAATCAGTTAGGTGCACTTTATGATCAATTTTATCAGCGCTATGGGCAGCTTTCCCTAAAAGAACAACAACAGCAGTTGACCCAACTGGTGGAGGAACTATGCCAATGGATCAGCACACTATCAGATACCGAACTGTTTGAGCCCGGACAGAGAAAGTGGGCCACAACCAAAGCACAATGGCCCCTGTATAAATGGATCCACATTAATTCAGTGGCGCCATTCACTAATTTCCGAACAAAAATCAGAAAATGGAAACGATTGGTGATGGCCTAAAATGCGGCAATCAGAGAAATTGATGACTGCATTATTGAAGATGCACCATATAGCTGGCCCCACTAAGATTCAAACGGAGAGACAAAACAGCGTGTATGAAGGTATGACTTTCGTTGTTGGAAACACGACTTTTCGTAGCCGTCTGGCGAAGAAAACACCAAAGAAAAAGGCTATTTCACTGCATTGTGGGAGCAACCTCGTGAAAAGAATCAAGCTTATTCATTAAGCGGCTATCCAGACAAACTAATGATTACTGTCCTTGATGGCAAGCAAAAAGGTCAATTTGTCTTCCCATCTTCTGTTCTTGTCGCCAACGGCATCATCAAAACAGAAACAACCGCAGGGAAGATGGCTTTTCGCGTGTATCCACCATGGGTGCAGGACTTAAATCCTACCGCATCCCGAACACAAAACTGGCAAACGCCTTATTTCCTCGATTTATCTGAACCTCTCAAGCAGACTGAAACCCTAGAAAAGTTTTACTTTCAATGAAAAAAGGCTTAGAAGATGTCTGCGCTTCTGAGCTTTTTTCTCTCATCCCGTCTCTAATTTCCTTTATTAGCAAAAATCTCATTTTCCCTTTGACAGATTCCAAACTATTTTGTACACTAGATAAAACAATTTAAATATTCTGAAAATTTAGAAAAAGGAAGTGATTGAATGACTGTTAGTAGAAGAGAGGCAATTATTTTATTATTATAGTCGGGACTGTTTGAGTATTTTATTCAAAGAGTCCCTATTCACATTGCACCAGAAGAACAGAGAATCTTCTTGGGTGGAATGTTTTTTTATACCCTTTTTAAAGCTTTGCTTGTTGAAAACTTTTGCTGGTAGCTGTGCTGGTTTTCTATTGATTCCTCTGATCCGCAGCATCTCAGGTGTTGGAAACGGTGATAGGATTGCTAGTCCCTTTACGTCAAGATGGAAGGAAAGTCTTAATGAATACAATAAATTCGATTGCCAAATTTGTGAATAAATACCTGATTTATCTCATGGTCCTTTTGATGCTGATCTCCTACCTGTTTCCCCAACCATTTTTGTGGATACCTACGCGCACAACAACGTTACTAAGCATCATCATGTTTTGTATGGGAATGACGTTAAATGTCACTGCTTTTAAAATGGTGGTGATTCAGCCAAAAGCTTTTATTTTAGGTTTATTGATCCAATTTACCATCAGCCCGCTTGTTGCTTATGGCTTGGCACAGCTTTTCGGATTATCCTCCGGACTGATCATCGGTTTTGTCTTGCTGGGTTCTGTTTCAGGAGGAACCGCCAGCAACGTGATGACCTTCATCGGCAAGGGAGATGTCGCATTGACGGTCTCTTTGACCACTGTCTCCACGCTAATGGCAACGGTGGTGACCCCTTTTCTTGTCTATTTTTTAGCTGGACAGTATACAGAAATCTCATTTTTCGCCATGCTTTTGTCGGTTTTGCAGATGGTACTACTGCCGATTCTTTTAGGGATCATCGTCCATAAGCTTATTGCCAACTATATCGATGCGTGGATGCAGGCTTTTGTCTTAGTCTCTTCCGTCAGCATCCTTTTGATCGTTGCAGGAACCGTGGCGAAAAATGGGGCAGTGATCGTTCAGTCTGGAATAATCGTCATCTTCCTTGTCTTGCTGCATAATCTTATCGGTTACGGTGCAGGCTACGGGATTAGCCGCCTACTAGGTGTCAGTGACCAACAGGCCAAGTCGATCATGTTTCAATTAGGAATGAAAAATACCGGATTAGCCATCTCCTTAGCGAATGCCCATTTCGCCACGATCGCTGCTGCCGTTACTCCAGCTGCTGTTGGCATGATCATTCATCAAATCACAGGACCAATATTAGCGAATATCGTCGCAAAGAAAGAAGGAAAACAATATGAGTCAAAGTATCTTTTTGCCAAATTATACGATCGGAACAGACGCTTACGAAAAAGTAAATGATATCGTTAAAAGTTATGGGACAAAAGCTGTTCTGATTGGTGGAAAAACAGCACTAGCGAAAGCAGAGCACAAAATCAAGTCTGCCTTGACACAAGACGTATTCGTCATTGACAGCCTATGGTATGGTGGAAATTCTACCTATGAAAATGTTTCACGCTTACTGCAGGAAGAAAGTGTCCAAGCAGCGGAGATCTTATTTGCCGTCGGTGGCGGGCGTGTGTGTGATACCGTCAAAGTCGTGGGTGAGAAATTAGCCAAGCCCGTCTTCACATTTCCGACGATTGGCTCAAATTGTTCTCCCGTTACAGCCGTATGTGTGATCTACACCGAAGCAGGCGAAATGCATGGCTTGTTCTTTCCTTCAAAACCGCCGGTCCATGCCTTTATTGATACAGCCATTATCGCCGCAGCGCCGGATAGTTACCTGTGGGCCGGCATCGGTGACGCCTTATCGAAAGAAATCGAAGCCACTTTTTCTTCCAGAGGGGATCAATTGGATCATACCGATGCCTTAGGCATTCAGATCAGCAAAATGTGCACGGAGCGCTTATTGACCTACGGCACGCAAGCGTTGAAAGACAGTGCCGCCAATCGCCCCTCGGATGCCATCCAACAAGTCGTCTCAGATATCATCGTGACCACCGGGTTAGTATCTGTCTTAGTCATCAATGACTACAATTCTGCCATGGCCCATTCGTTCTATTATGGTACGACTGTTCTGGAAAAAATGGAGAATTATCTGCATGGGGCTTCTGTCAGCTACGGCGTTCTAGCATTGTTGATGATGGATCAGCAAACCGAACTCTTTCAACGAGTCTATGCTTTTATGAAAGAAAACAAGCTGCCCGTCTGTTTGGCTGACATGCACCTCAATGCCCAATCGGACTTGGAAGCCATCTTAGATAAAGCCATGACCACCAACGACATTGTTCATGTACCCTATCCCATCACTCGCGAGATGTTCCAGCAAGCCATTCTTGCTGTAGAAGCCTATCATGCCAAACAAGAAAAGCAGCAGTACACTACTATTGGATAAATACCACGAATAAACCAAGAATCTTTCTACCAACAAAGTAAGCAAAAAAGAGCAGCTCGAGTTGATTCGCGCTGCTCTTTTTCTATTACGGCTTATCAATTAACTAAGGAATTCATTTTCAACTAATCGTGGTCTTATCGGCTGAACAATCGTTGCGCCATTCTACTACCTTTTGGAAATAGTCATTTGTTATGAGAGAGAAACGACTGACCAATTACTTTGGCGGATGATCGCCGATAGTGATAGCATCTCTCCTTTCTCAATGAGTCGTTTTGTCCAGTGATTGGATCACTTCTCTAAGTTGGCTGCAGGATTGGGCAAATTTTTGCTTCTCGGCTGGGTCGATATTCAGCTCAATGATTTCCCGCACCCCTCCTTGGTCAACCACCGAAGGGACACCTGTAAATAGATCCTTTTCGCCGTATTCCCCATCGAGATAGGCAGAGACAGGCAATACTGCTTGCTCATTGTTCAAGATTGCTCGAACGATTCTGGCAACACTCATACCGATACCATAGAAGGTGGCTTTTTTACGATTGATGATCTCATAAGCGCTATTTTTCACCCGATCAGAAATGGTTGTCAAATCTTCGACAGTCAATCGATGGTTTTTGACGATAAACTCTAGCAACGGTTTTCCCCCTACTGTCGTATGTGACCAGACTGCTACTTCAGAGTCCCCATGCTCGCCAATAATGTAGCCATGGATACTTCTTGGGTCAATCTCTAATTTTTGCGCCAATTCTTTACGGAATCTGGTGGTATCTAGCGTTGTCCCAGTTCCAACGACGCGGTTGCTTGGCAGACCCGATGCTTGCCAAGCAACGTGTGTCAATACATCCACAGGGTTAGAAGCAATGACTAAAATCCCATCAAAACCTGACCCCATCACTTCTCTTACAACACTAGTCATGATCCCCGCGTTGACATCGATTAGTTCCAACCGTGTTTGTCCTGGTTTTTGGTTGACACCTGCCGTGATCACCACGATATCTGCATCCTGGCAATCAGTATAGTCGCCAGCCCAAACTTTGATGTTTTCCTGGGCCCATGACATCCCATCCAATAAATCAAGGGCTTCTCCTTCCGCCTTTTCACGATCCACATCGATCAAAACCAATTCATTGATCAGCCCTTGGTTGATCATTGAGTAAGCAATACTTGTTCCTACAAATCCAGTTCCAACGACAACTACTTTTCTACTTGTATTTCTCATATGAACCCACATCCTTTTTTATTATTTAGAAACAATATGACTTTCATTTATCCCGCAATAACAACAATTTTCTTACTCGAACTTACAAAGACACGTCCATTAATACCTTAACATTCATGATCTGCGATCAAACTCTTTGTCTGACTATACAAATGAACGAAGTATTTCAGCAATACATAGCAAACCATTGCGATAGCTAATACTGTTTCAACTATACTCAATAACTCAGTCACTCCAAATAAAATTGGGCGATCCATAAAGAATTGAGAAGACTTGAACATTGCTGTTGCTGAAATGACTAATGGGAATGTGAAGGCTGCATAACTTGGATAAAAGCCAACTTCCAGCATTTTTTTCATGTAAAATACCACGCAGAAATAAATTGCTTGGGACAATACCAGCATCAAAGCTACAAATAAAGCCGATCCTTCTTTAAAGACTGACAGATAGCCAGCTAAACAAAGGGAGCCAGGGGCGGTCAAAATTGTGATCAAAGGTACTGCTGAAGCTTCTGTCATCTTTTGGAACATAATTCGTTTTAGAATCACTGGTAGTAGAGCAAAATATAGAACCAGTGCAATCCATACAACGATTTCCCCCAGTTCTTTGATAAAGACTGCTGATGTATTTGGAATCACTCCAATGCCGACAAAAGTAATAAACCAGCTTGGATACACATATTCCAACGTAATGTCGACAGGTAAAATATGAACGACAACAAAATAAGTCATGAGACCCAAATGCAACCCGATTGATGTCAGCCATAGCAAGTCATTCATCAGTAAATTAGGAAATACTCGCTCCAACACTACCGAGATCACCATCAAAGACATGGTAAAAGTAGGTGCAACAGAAGCGATGATCGGATTTTTCAAATCCGCTAATGTGTGTTTAAATGTGAAAAACAGCTTAAGAAGGAACAATCCCATAATCAAAATACCAATCAAACAAAAGATATTGCCGATTGCTTCGAACCCTTCGGCAAACAATAAATTTCCTAACGAAACCGTTCCTAAAATCAACCCACAAATAGGTATCGGAATTGCATTCAAAAAATTTTTTAGTGCTTGATTCATTGATCCATCCTTTCTGAACGATTAAAAATTTCTATCGTACTTGTGTTATCTTTTGTAGTCATCTATAATATAACCACAAATTAACTATTTGTAAAATAACGATTTTATATATCCGTTATAAATTATATTAATAGAAAAAGGTGGGATTCTTTTGTTTGAACTATTAAAAACATTCGTTGTCGTTTATGAAACTAGGAATTTTAGTGTTGCCGCCAAACAAATGTTTAAGACCCAGCCAACCATCTCCGTCCAAATTCAAAAATTGGAGACCGAGTTAGGGTTCAAACTCTTTGAACGCAAAGGAAAACAATTGATTCTACCCACGAAACAAGCAGAATTCTTGTACCCTAAAGTGGTGGATTCGTTAAATTCGTTAGCTAGTGTCTTTGCACAAGCTAAAAATGCCAAAAATTTCAAGACGGACTGCGTATTGGCTTGCTCCAATACAACTGGTGTTCACCTACTCCCAACGATCATGGGCCAGCTGATCGAACACTTTCCATTCATTGCTTTCGAAATCAAAATCATGAATTCTCAGGAAGTCATTGATGCCGTGGAAGCCAACAAAGCCCATATCGGACTGATCGAAAAAGCCATCGTCTCTCCTTTGATCCAAAAAGAGTTCGTCTATAAAGACGAACTTGTTCTAGCAGGAGATATTGATTCCGATTTCTGGATCCTCAGAGAGAATGATTCCGGAATGTACTATATCAATGAAACGTATCTTTACTCGAATCATTTGAACCCGCAGATCATTAAAGCCAACAATAGCGAAATGATTCTAGCACTACTGGAGAATAACATCGGCAAGTCGATCATTTCCAAACTTGCCCTCACAGACACATTGAATTGGCAAGAACTAGCCCCAGAATACCGTTACCGAGACCTGTTTATTATCCAGAACGTCCAAAGCCCCTACCCAGAAACAGCCGCAGTTTATGATGTGATCAAAGACTTACTGATTCAGCTGTCGGAAGAGGCAGATGCATAAGAAAACAACACAAAAAGCAGCTCACCTACTGATGAGCTGCTTTTTATTCCTATCTCAAAATTATCTGAAAAAATGTTTTTATTAGGGTGATTAGCAAGGTTGTCAATTATAGATTTCAGCTACAAAACTTAACGCTTTTTTGTCTCTTAAGCATTGGATAATCCCCGGTACACCCTACCAAACAGCAAGAGATAATGAAGCGTTTCAATGATCTGTAAAAATAGCAAGAAGATTTCCTGAATGATTAACCAAATACATTGCCGTCAAATTAACTAACACTTATTTGCTCATTTTATCTTGTTCTTACTTTACCTATTGGAAGAACTTGCATGTCTTTTATGACTAATTGGAACAGTTCTTGTGTCGATTTTTATTACTGGAAAAGCACGCTTTCTTTATCTGCTCTTGCCTACCAACACTTGCCATCGTTCATTCGTCTTCAACCAAGAAAAGGTTTCTTCATCACTAAACATGCGGAATAAATTCTCGTAAAGTTCGTTAACGAAGTTGCTGTCGATTTCCTTAAATGTCATGTGTTCATACAACGTTGAATGGGTGAAATCGTTGATTTTAGCAACACTGGCGAGGATTTTCTCCATTGTTTCTATCGTTCGATCCGCATCCTTTTCTGCAATAGCTAAGTCAAGATCACTGGATACCTCGTGATATTCCCCCATTTCAAATAATTTTGCCAATTCTGACTGTTTCTTCACTAGCAGATGCGCCTTTGCTTTATTCTCATCCTTCATCGCCAAAAGATATAATTGTTGGAATACCATACTCATCCTTTGATAACCAGAAAACAGCAGCTCCTCATAAGCTTGATAGGCTTCTGCCACTCGTCCGGTCTTTCTGTAAAGATAGGCTTGTTTGCTTTTTTTCTCTGGGTTCTGATTGGAAAAATAATGGAGATAGCTTTCTGCTTTCTCGTACGCTTCTTTTCGTACGTAAAATCCAAACAAAGAATCGGCTGCTCGATTTCTGGTATCTTCATCCCGACTTTCTAACGCCCGTTCGTACCAACGATGAATGTGCTTCTGGTATGTTTCTTTAGCGGGAACAGCTTGTTCCAATAGCTGTACATCTAAAAGCAGTGCTACTTGGCCAATCAATTGTTCACAATTTGGGTAGGTATCCAAAATTTCTTTGGCCCAGCGAAATACATCTTCAAAAGGTTGTTTTTTGAGCTTATGATCCAGTTCACGAATGATCTGATTGATTTCGGTTATCGTGAGTTCTTTTTCAAATGAGAATAACGTATCAAGACTAATGTCTAGTAAGCGTGCAATTGGCGCTAGCAACAAGATATCTGGATGTGAATGCCCCTTTTCCCACTTATTTACTGCTGGCGCTGTCACACCAAGGCGCTTGGCTAGCTCTTCTTGTGTCAATCCTTTCTTCTTCCGATACTGGCGAATCACTTCCCTCATCTCCATCGCTGTGGTCTCCTTTTCGGTTGATAGTGGTAACTGCTTTGATCATAACAAGAATCGGAACACGCAACAATTGATTAAATGATTCTATTTTCTAAAAAAAATTAACCAGTGGTTAGGTTACAAAGAGCAATCAAAGCGGACATAGAAAACTTGTCTCTTAGTTGTTTTTGTAGCAATCTTGACGCAAAAAAGACACCCATCTCTGAGTGTCTTACCAATGACTGATTCCCCATCTAGTAAACAGTCTTTATGCTTCACTTATTTGACGATTTTCTTGACCATGTCGAATAATGTTTTCACATCTTCTGGTCGAGTATCGCCAGTTTCTTTGTCAATAATCGAACTGTAAATATGCGGAATCACTTTTTTAACGCCTGCATCAATGGCGATTTGCAGAATTTCTTCGAAGTTTTCCAGATCAATTCCTCCGGTTGGTTCTAAATAAAAATCATATTTGGCGCAAGCTTCCGCAACTGCTTTGAATTCTTCTTTGTGCGCTAACCCTTTCATTGGGAAGTATTTAATGGAGCTTCCACCCATATCTTGCAGCATTTTAATGGCGGTCTCGATGGGAACCTCTGCCGCCGGTGCCTGTGAACTTAAAGGTCCAGTGGCAATATTGACGTACCCTACCTTGCCTGTTGGTGAAACCAATCCATTGATGACTGTATCGTTTTGTCCCAATAAAGCACGGGAAGTTCCTACACCAGTGAATACTTGGTTGACATGTTCCGGTTGTAAAGTACCAGATAGACGGGAAACCATCTGACTTTGGTTGGGATCTCCGGCGCCCAACCCAACGGACAATGCATTATCCGTTGCCGCTTGATATTTTTTCATGTCTTCGATCGCTGCTTCATCGCTAGTATAGTTTTTGGATAACACACCTAGTACGACATGTCCTGCTGCTGCTTCATAACAAGCTTTCGCATTTTCAACTGAATGAGCCAATACATTTAAACATACGCGATCTTTATAATAATTTGGAATAACTGACAATTTAAAAGCCTCCTACATGATTTCTTTTAAGCGTTTAATGATTTTTTCCATTTCGTTTTGGTTGACCGAGCGAATATCAAACTCAATAATTCCGTTATTTGCTTGATATTCCCGTGTGTAGACTGCTGGGTTTTGTGCCTTTAGTTCTTCAATGACTTCTTTCGCAGATTTCTTGCCAGCAACCGTGACACTTGCACGATAAATATCTCTCCCGGCGCCATCTTGAACGATTTTCGCTGATAAATCAGGAAGTTGATTGATCGCTGCCACGAAAGGTGCCAATCGTTGTTTCATGGACTCACCGGATTCACTGCCATTTTGCAGGTAATCTTCTACTGCTTGTGTAAAGCCTAAAATATTGTCTTTGCCGATTTTCATTGCCCGACCGATCCCTTTAGACTGTAGACGAATCCATTGAATGTATTCCTTTTTCCCTATGACCAGACCGGCACTCGGACCTTCGATTGCTTTGGCGCCAGAATAGATAACAAGGTCGGCACCCATTTCGCTGTATTTGAACAAGTCTTCTTCCGCGGCTGCGTCAACGATCAATGGCAAGTGATGGGCTTTGGCAACTTCTACCATCTCCGACACCGTTAGCATACTTTTCTGCACGGTATGATGGCTTTTAATATATAGAAGTGCGGCTGTTTCTTCCGTGATCATCCTAGCGACATGCGCCGGTGTACACATATTTGCATATCCCGCTTCGACGACTTGTCCACCCCCTTGAGCAACCATTACTTCAACCGGTGTGCCGTAGTCTACATTGTGACCCTTAGGTACGACGATCTCCCGTCTCGTGATTTTTTTGGTGTAGGGATGATAAACATGGTACAGGTCGCCTTGACCAATCAAAGCCGCGACAGATTGGGCAATCCCTGCTGAAGCAGAAGAAACAATCTGCGCATCTTCCACCTTCAATAACTGAGAAAGGTAGGCGCCAGTTTTCACAGTCAGATCACTCATTTCAAAAAAATGTTCACCGCCAAATCGTTGTGCGGCTAGCACATTTTCAGATACTTTCGAGACACCGAGTATCGTCATTTTTCCCGAGGCATTGATGACTTCCTTTAAAGCAAACTTTTCATAGCTAATTGTCATAAATGACGCCTCCAATAATTGTTTGGACTGGAACAATTTGTTCTTTCGCTATCCGTGTAACCCCATTGGAATCTTTCAGTTCTTTTTCATTTTCGACAATCTCAAAGATCGTCAAATCGGCATCAAAACCAACAGTCAATTGACCTTTCTTCGCCAAGTGGAAGTTTTTGGCAGGAACTGAGGTGACTTTCTCAATAATCTCTTCCCACGAGTAGCCTACTACTCTCATTTTTTCCAGCGTAGTAGCCAGATCAAAGACTGGACCATTCGTACGATTGCGGATATAAATATCTGTACTGATCGAGTTGGCTTTGAGACCTGCTTTTAAGGCAGTTTCAGCAACGTGGAAATTAAAGCTGTCTGTTCCATGACCGATATCAAAGACAACGCCTTTTTTATACGCATCCCAAACAAAGTCTTTGATTTGATCCGTGGCTTGGTCTAAAATGCCGTTCGGTTTTCCATTAAAACAATGGGTCAATACGTCGCCTTTTTCCATTCTTGTCAATACTTCTTCTAATTCAGGAGGCGCCGAACCAATATGAACCATCAATGGCAAGTCATTGTTTTCTGATTGGATTTTTTTGGCTAACTCTAGTGGCGTGATGCCATTCTCGCCGACAACTGTTTTGCTCATTCTTGCCTTGATCCCTACAATAAATTCCGGAAGCTCTGCTAATGCAGCTCTGACTAGATCTTCTTGGATTTTTGTCAGGTCAGCAAGTTCATCTTGTTCCACGATCCCCCATTTAGAAATGTTCATTAGTGCGTACACATTGGTTTTGACCGATTTCGTCAGTTGATAAAAATCGCGAATATTTTCTGCGCCCGTAGTCCCTGCATCAATAACCGTTGTTACTCCCTTTTGGACCCCTATTTGATCCGGATAATCATAATAAAGATTCATCTTTTCATAACAGTGAACGTGGTCATCGATCCAACCGGCAGAGAGATAGGAATTGCCGGATAGATCAATCACTTCTCGTGCTGGCTCATTGATTTCGGCAGCAACTGCTTTGATTACGCCTTTTTCCAACGCAACTTCCACTTTCCTGCCGTCGATTAATTTGCCATTTTTGATTAAAGTATCAAACATTTCATTGCCTTCTTTCTATTGAATTACCGCTGGGAAGATCGCACCTAAGATCATTGCGCCTAGAATAGCACCACCGGCAATTGGTTTTTTCCAAGCATAAAAAGCCAACGCGCCTAATGTCGCCCCAATACCAATGGGAATAGAGGCCGCACAAGCACTCAAAATGATCAATGGGCCCAAAAATCGGCCGGAGGAATTGCCGGCGCCCATCATGACATCCGCACCAAAAGTTGAATTTGACTGATTGATGGTGAATTTGCGGATCAACACGATAATGCCGCCAACGATCAGACCCAAGACCAACCCAGTCAATAACGAGAGGGCAAAATTATCGATTGGTGCTGTTATCTTCATGCTTAGGAGAATGGCTGGAACGCCAATCCCGATCCCAGTCAAAATCGAACCGCCTAAGTCCAAGATCCCTACCAAAGAGCCTTCTAAGATCCGAGCAAATAAGAAACTCGCCCCAAAAGCTGCCGCAGCCCCATAGGAACCGCCATCCAAGCCGGCTTTTAGCATCGCAACGATCGAAACTTCATTGAATGCACCGACGCCATACACGACATACATATGGGTTCCTGAGAATACAGCCGCTGACATGATTCCTACGATCAATGGGAAAGACCAGTCTGCAAACCAAAAACTCTTTTGCCGTTTTGCTTCTACTGCTTTTACCTGTTCTTCTGTCTCCATGATTTCCCTCCTATTTCACACTAAAGATGTTGTGCAAGTTATCAAGCCAATGAGGTACTTGAAGTTGGAAACTCTTGATCATTTCCATATCAAATCCACGGAAAAATCCGCTGAAAACAAAGAGTAAAACAATCGCAATCATCATACTCTTCGTGACCCGATTCCAACCACTCTCATCGACGCCTTTACCGATTAAGATTCCTAGAACAACGCCAGGAACCGCATTGCCCATGATCAGTTGCGCAATCCCGCCAAAAAGCGTCCCCCAGAAACCTGTTCGTTTCCCTGCATCTAAAGCCGCCAACCAGAAGATCACTGGCATCACGGTATTGATCAGAATCGTCGCTGCCGGTACCAACACGGAAACAGCGGTTACTTGTAACGCCTCTGGAATCGCTGCAGCTGTCGTATTCAAGAAAGCGACTACTAACGCGCCAATAACAGCGCCAATGATCCCCATTTTTTTCGGATCATGCATTGTCTGGCTGACATCTTTGTTTTTGGCTAAGAGAGCCGCAGCTGCCCAGTTAGGCACGATGCGGTGGGTCACATCTTGCGTGAAAGCTCCAGCGCCAACTGAAGAAGCCCAAGCATTAAAGAAAAAACCTAATCCAAAGGAAAAATGGGAGGCAGCATCCCCCATGCAGGCATTCATCTCCCCTAATGTTCTAAAAGCTCCTAATCCTTGCGTACTGGGTGCATGAAACATACGAGCTGCTCCAACAGATGCAGAGAAACCGAGTAAGCCCCCGATGATGATCGATTTAGTTAAAATAATGACAAAATCCACGTTATTCCCTCCTCCTTATGATTCAAATCAAACTTTTTTCGTTACAAACGGTAAAACAATCCCATTGGGGTCTTCTGTTAGGTGTTGAGTGAATGGTACGTCTGCCAAACGTATTTCTGTCACAGTTACCGTGACAGAAAGTTCGACTTCATAATTCACTCGTTGCCGGGGAAAAAAGAAGAATAGAAAGCGTTCTGTGTATTTGTTTTCGACCGCCTTCAACACCTCCACATTGATTGGTTCGATGCGCAATAATACTTTCGCCGATGCCATTAGTTTGTTTTGGATCTCTGCGAGTGCTGATGCAAAGGCATGTTGCTTAGTTTCTCCTTTACCGGAGACGATGACTTTTTGCTGAGTTGTCTTTTGAACGCTCATCTCGTATGCCCTCTTTCTATTTTCCGTGCTTTTTGATAAATTCTTCCGTCAACCGTTTCCCTAATTCCTCTTGATCCATAAAACCGAAACCTAGCACGGTTTTCCCATCTTTGATGGCGGTGATCCCTTCTTCAATCGAACGCATCCCATGACGTTCTGGATACCCATATTTATTTGCGGCTGTTAAGGCTCCAGCCCCACCGCTCCCGCAAAAAGAAATTCCCATATCGGCATTCTCTTGTTGCATGACATCACCTAAACGCATATCTGCGCCCATTCCCGGAACAACAACTGCCTTGCCGCCAGCTGCTTCTACACCTTTAGCTACGTTTTGTCCTTTTCCCATACGATCTGCAATAACTACTGTAATCATGATTGTTTCCTCCCAAATATTAATTATTTTTTGCTGTTTCAAAATGAATCGATAAAACATAGATCTCATCTTCACTTAAATGACCAATCGTTCGAACGACCTCGTCGGAAATCGCAATGGCTTCTTTGGATACTTCTCGGAACAATTCCCGATCAACAGCGGGAATCTTTTCTCCTTTTTGAGAGCGTTTCAGCATCTCATTCAAGTGATTGATCAGAATCGTCCACTGAAGTTCAGTAGGTTCAATGGCATATTCCGCAAGTCGCTCTTCGACTAAAGCAATCACTTGTTTTAATTTTTCCTGGTTTTGACTTTCCTCGATCATAGTTATCGCTTCTGCTGACAGTTTCACTAGCTTGACGCTCCTTCTTTTATATATGAAAATAATGCGCTGATTTCTGATTTGTTGATGCCTAAATTATTTTCAGCAAAAATTGCTTCAATTTCTCCTACCAACGCTTCTCGGTTCAAAATGATTTGGTCGACTTGGCTGCCTTCTGCTAAATATTGCTGATCAAAGGTGATGCGATGGACCATCAAGAAAACATGAAGCAAAAAGGCTTCTCGGTATTCTTGGATAAATTCAGACTCTAATGTGACAAGTAACTGTTCATAGATCGTATATGCCTTTAAAATCAGTTCCTTGCTGAAGTCTTCCAGAGTCCCCTTATTGATAGGTGCTTCATTGAGAACTAATTTGTGCCGCCTATCCTGACTTGTTGAAGCGAGGATTTTTTTGATCATCTGCTGGATGTTTTGCAGATCCTGCTCAGTCGGCAGTGGATGGACTTTGATGAAAGGCCGATCAATGCCATTGATCGGAAAAATACTAATGACTAGATCCGGATCCTTCGCGGCAATCACCTCTTGTGCATTTAAGACTGAAGCAAAAGCCACAATAGTAATATTGTTCAATTCTTCGTTGATCTTTTGCTTAATTAAACTCGTCACACCTAAACCCGTTGAACAAACGTAAACCGCTCGAACACTTCGCAAGTCTTCTTCTCTTTCGTAGGAAACCAGAAAGTGCAACGCAATGTAGGCAACAAAAGAATCATTGATCAAGAGTTTCTCGTTTATTTCTTGGAGTGCTGCTTGATTGATAGCAGCAAACAATTCAGGATATTTCTGTTTGATGTCCTCTTTAAACGGATTGTACTCATTGACAAAATTTTTCCTTCTTGAGAGACGCATAGACAAATGGGCGTAGAGATTCGTCAATAATTGAGGGTCTTGATAAAACGGAAAATTGATTTTCTTGCTTACCTTATAAATTATATTCTCTACCAATTTCATGACATCTTGCTGATGGATCGTATCAAAGGTATCACTATAAATATAGTCATACTCATCTTCAAACAAGGGCAATTGATAGTAATCAAACACCTGCTGCATCACACGATACGAAAGATCATGTTTGTCTATTTCGTGTTCCCGGATCAATTGGTACCGTCCAATCGTGGATTCTTTGCGCAAGCGAACAGTGGCAATCGCTACACGGATCAGGATATTTAGTAGTTCCGCATAATTTAGTTTTTCCAGATTTTCAGATTCTAGTAAGTACCTCATCCGAATGATGACTTGATTAAAGACCTCCTGCAACGGTGTTGCCTTCGCAGAATACATTTCGAAGCATTCCGTTTCTCTGCCATTTAGCAATAAAGCCATTAATTTATAAATGTCATAGTCTGTAAACTCTTTTTGCAAAATCTCCTCGATCGTTAATCGTACTAGGCGTTCCTTGCCAGTGATCCAAAATCCCTTTCGTGTCTGGCGATTCAGAACTAAGCCTTCTTTGAGATAATGGTATTCCAACTCATCCAAATCATTCATGATCGTATCTTTACTTACTTCTAGCGCATTGGCCAGCTTTAGAGCCGTGATCGCTTCCTTGGTAACAAGAAGCATGATTAACAGGCGATTGATCCGTAAGCCTTGATCGGCAAACAGCTCCAGACGATTGACATCCATCAATTCGCTTTTTAGTTTGATTCGATCAGAATCACTCACACTTAGCCAAATACCCTGGCTCCGTTTGCTGTGCAGTTCTTGATTCCGCTCAATCAACCAATCACGGATATCCTCCAGATCATATTTGATCGTTCGTACACTGACACTTTCTTTTTCAGCTAACTGTTTGATCGTTACCGGTTCTGTCATTTCTAACAAGTAAATCAAAAGTTGGCTTTCTCTTTTGGTAAGCTGCTGCATCGTTCTCGCTCCTTACACCGCTAAATATAAGCGTTTTCTTAACTAGTCACAATATGAAATGTTTGCACTTAACTTAGTGCAAATGATCGTAATTTAACAACTCATCAACTTATTCACAAGCTTATCCCCCCTCAAAACCGCAACGTGGACCCATTAATTATTGCACTAAGTCGTCCCTTTACAACATCTCGATGCCATTTTTTCTGCTTTTTTTATTTTATGACACTAATCCAACTGACAGATACCCTTCACCTCAATGTATCAGAAATCGATTCCCCGCATGACATCATTGAACAGCAAAAAACACTTTCCAACTTTTGGAAAGTGCCAGGAAATAGGATATGAACGTGTTCGTTTTCTCGACTGATTGTTATTTAATCAGGTGATTATGCATCAATGAAACCGTTAGACATATCCATCTTGATTAACTTTGAACAGCTATTTATTGAATCAGGAGAAGAAACAGTTCAAGATCAATACACTTGAGAACCAATGAAAACCCACTAATGCTATGCCATTTGTCATTAAAACTACTTCCATTTGTACTCGCCTACTTCATTTCAAACTCTTTGCCGAATTTTATTAGATACATTTTTTCTAAAGTGTCCTCTAACAAATACAACTTCCTAGGGGAGATAAATGCATTCTTCCAGTCCCAATTCACCAAATCATACTTTCCAATGTCAGCCATCGCTCTTACTTCTTCAATCGATAAGTTCAATTCTTTTCTTAGTTCATCGATTTTTTGGATTTGTTTTTTTCTTCTGAGAGCCGTTGGTACGTTTATCGAAGAAATGACCACCATAAACCCTAAAAAAGAGGTCCATTCATAATAAAAGTCAAATACATTACATACAAATAACAGAAACAAGCCTAACAAGAAAAAAATAATCGAATACAACCAATCGATCTTTTCATTAGCTACCATCTTTTTCACGTTGATAGCCTCCCTCCTAATTACCTTCAAGACAAACAATAAAAAAAGAAAGCAACTCGCTTGATTTCAGCCGCTCCCAGCTATATTTTACTATGGTTCTGATTGACTGTTCGTTAAATATTTTTCACTATTCTTCTATTTTTTTCAACCTTAACCGCAACACAAGATACATCATACCTCCAAAAAAGCAACCTCCGAGAATGGAAGCAATGATCCTGTCTGGTGAAACGATGTACGGAAGGAAATCTTCTTCATCCAACATCATACTAAGTACTCCATTCAATAAGTGAATCGCAATTGCAAAGTAGATACCTAGTCCAATTCCTTTAAGAATCGTCTTCTTCTTTTCTTTTGCCATCTCTTTGGCTTATACTTCGTTTTCTGTCAATTTTAAGCGTGCCGTGGCAAACAGAACATAACCGCAAACGATAAAGACTGTAAAGAATATATTACAGCCAATAAAAATCCATAACGCCAGCTCTGGTTTCTTAGATGCAAAAACCGTTACCAGTAAATTAGCAACCAGCGTATACCCAAACATCAGCATAAACGCATTATTGCCAATATGTTCTACTTGGCTTTTTTTGTATTCATCTAAGACACCAGAAATACCATAAAACCGCTTGATTATTTTTACTGCCAATCCTTCTTTAGCCTTCATCACTTTCAACCTCCCAAAACAAAGAATTTAAATCCGTTTGCAGTACTTTAGCAAGCTTAATACATAAATCAAGAGAAGGATTATACTTATTATTTTCAATCAAATTGATCGTTTGTCTTGCCACCCCAATCTCTTTAGCTAAAGCATTCTGAGATAAATTTATCTTCTGTCGAAATTCTCGGACTCTATTCATTCTTTTCTCCTATTTAGTCATATATATGTGACACAAGCGTACTACTTATCTCTTTTTCTGTCAAATATATATGACATATTACCAAGCTAGTGTAAACTCCCAGCAATCGATCTCACAAGCTTTGTAGAGAGTATAAAATTTATAATCCATATCAGCAAATCTAGGCTAGAAGTACGTAAAAAAGACCCTTCCAATGGAACAGACCATCATTACCTAAGATAACTATTCTAGTAGAATGGAATAAGCTTTGCATGTTCCACATTCTGTAACCAGCATCTTTCGTTGAGGAGACGATACGCTAAAAACTTCTTTCTTAATCCTCTCATCATAGAACTCTTCTTTTTTCTCGAATCACTTTTTGCTATACTAATTGAACATATCGAAATTTTTATTGTTTATGGAGGAACCATGCAAAAATTTATTGGAAACAAAGCTTTTTACAGGACTGTTTTAACGATCGCCATTCCGATCATGATCCAAAATGCCATCACTAATTTTGTCGGTTTATTAGACAATTTAATGGTAGGACAAATCGGAACGGCCCAAATGTCTGGCGTGGCGATCGTTAACCAACTAATTTTCGTTTTTAACTTAAGTATCTTTGGCATTGTTTCTGCCGGTAGTATTTTTGGTACCCAATTTTATGGGAAAAAGGATTATCAAGGGATGCGAGATGCCTTTCGTTTCAAGCTAGCGGGCAATCTTTTGATTTGTTTGTTGGCGATGGGGCTGCTGTTTTTTTGCCAAGATTTTTTGATTCGCTTATATTTACACGGTACCGGTGACAGTGCAGAACTGACACTTGCTTTGACGTCTGCCAAAGAATTTCTAGTCATTCTTTTGTTTAGTCTGCCGTTTTTTGCTATTTCTCAAGCTTATGCCAGTTCTTTACGCGAAATGGGCAAAACCATGGTACCGATGTTTGCCAGCAGTATCGCTGTCGTCACGAACACAGCATTGAATTTCTTATTGATTTTTGGTTTGTTTTTCTTCCCCACTTTAGGGGTGCGAGGTGCCGCGATCTCCACATTGATTGCCCGCATCGTCGAATGTGCTATCACGATGTATTGGGTACATCGCCATGAGGAAGAGAATCCGTTTGCCATTCGGGTCTACCATCAATTCCATGTCCCTTTGCATTTGGTGAAACAGATTCTGCGTAAAGGATCGCCATTGATGGCAAATGAAATCCTTTGGGCGATCGGGCAGACAATGATTATTCAAGCTTATTCTGTTCGAGGACTATCAGTGATTGCTTCCTTGAACATCTCATCCACCGTCTCCAATTTGTTCAATATTGTCTACATGGCACTCGGCGGTGCCGTTGCGGTCATGGTAGGGCAACTTCTTGGAGCCGCTAAATTTGAAGAAGCCAAAGACAGCGCCCGGAAGCTGCTTTTCTTTTCCGTCATGAGTTGTCTTGTACTTGGTCTTTTGATGATCCTAGTCGCACCATTCTTTCCAGAAATTTATCAAACCGAACCCGAAGTCAAACATCTGGCGAGTCAATTCATCAAAGTCGCCGCACTGTGTATGCCTATGTACGCCTTTAATCATGCCAGCTATTTTATTTTACGTTCAGGTGGGCAAACCTTGATCACCTTCTTATTTGACAGTGTCTTTACCTGGGTGATCGTCTTGCCTCTAGCCTTTGTATTAAGCACTCACACCAGTCTTTCGATTGTCTTAGTCTACTTGTTCTGCCAACTAGCAGAGCTGATCAAGAGTGGGATTGGGTATCGTTTGATTCGATCCGATCTTTGGGTGAAGAATATTGTGCATTGAGGAAAAGTTTCAACATAGGGGATGAAAAAGATGGATAGTCTGGTGGAAATGAGTGATTTTTTATCCTAAAAATAAATAAGACATTCCTAAAACCGATTATGATTTTGGGAACGTCTTATTTATTAAGATTATATTTATTCTTTTGACCATTGAAAATATAGACATTTCATACAAAAACTGTTTTCAAAAAATGGTAGCTTTACTAAAAATGACTCCGCAAAATGATCATAGTAATTTTTTGCTATTATTGAAATAATTTTTTTCCAGTCCAACTTGAAATTTCGTAACTTTGTAAAGTTTTTGGAATCTTACTGTAATTCAAATAAGTAGCATTTTCGTACCAACCATCTGCCACTACAATAAAGTTTGCTTGTGCCCCATTCATAGTGCCCGATAATGCCCCTTGGGTAAATACCGTATGTCCTCCAATACTTCCGTTAGGTTTATAGTAAAAATAAGTAAATGCTACTGGATAACTCTGTGCAATTTTCGTTTGGATATCCGAAAACGAAGGAGACACTTTTCTCTGATATGTTAAACTAACACTTTTATCTTTTGCGTATTTTACTAGTGCTGGTCCAATTTGGTCAGGTTGTGTCCCTCCATAAGAGATTCCATTATTGGTTGAAGATACGGTAGTTCCTGAATAGTTCCACAATGAATTGTATGCCACCTTTAATTCCGAATCATTTCCAGAATTAAAGAATCTATAGGAAGAACTTATAGTTGCTAATGCATGTACTGCACAAGCGTATTTCCCAGTGGCTTTTTCAGATCTACTCTGGGATAGCGCATTAAACATTGCTAAATAATGTGCACTTGTCAAGTGTAAATTACTTGGATAATTACTAAATACCGCGCTTGCATGGTCATACTTTGTAGAACGAGAATTATATCTAGAAAAGTGTTCTATTTCCATTTCAGCAACAGGCTGTACTTCTTCTACATACTTTTCAAATTCATTTAGTGAAAAGTTCTCACCGTTGGTACTGATGACTGAATCTTTGTCTTCTACAACTAAATTATATTCAGTGGGAAAAGTCTCAATTAAATAAGATTCCTCAGTATTATCAACTTTCATTTGTGATTTATCTGCTAAAAATCATATAAACTTTTTGATCCAAGTTCTATAGAAAATTGAGCAATATAAGTACCTTCCATTCTTAAATCAATTATAACGTAACCGTGTGTCACACCCTCTTTAATAAAATCTACACTATAAGAAATAATTTTTTCTTCTGTATCATAAATGGGAATTATAGAAGAAACAACCAAATCTTCAGTTCCTTTAAATTCTTTTGCAAAGTTTAAAGCTAAATTGGCTAAGCTTTCAACAGTTATTTCAACAGCAGACTGTTCAGAATAATTTTCACTGATGTCTGCTTCTGAAATGGAAACTTCTTTTGCATTAGTACTCTTCTCTGTATATAGAAACACAAAACAACTTGTTACCATTACCCATAAAATTCTACTGATTTTCTTCATTTTTAACTACTCTCTTTGTTTGCCAACCAGCGCAACCATAGAACACAATGTATTATTCATTCCACTTAAAACCATATTCTATGACCAACATTTTTTCACTTCATTTACCTAGCATTTACAAATTTTATGACAGTTTAAAACATTCAGTAGAGCTTAATTGCTTCGAGAGTGTAAAATATTTTGTGTAAATAGAAAAAAGGAAGTCCCTTCTGTAGAATAGAGTTACCACAACACATTCACAGAAGAGAGGACTTCCCTATGAACGATTTTACTACAGAAATTCTAAAGACTCTAGCGAACA
>NZ_QPQX01000013.1:0-88585 GCF_005234805.1 Enterococcus sp. ARL09-542 | reverse complement strand
TCTCCACCAAGATCGTATCTTACTGTATAGCCATTTCTTACTCCGTCTGTTTCGATGCCATAATTTACTTCTTTTTTAATGCCATCTTGTTCGGTAAATGTTACCTCTCCGTTAGCATCTACCTGTTTCTTAAGTACTTCCGTTGATCCATCTGTTAAGTTTCTTAACCGTACTTCTTTTCCCGCTTCAAGTGGTAATCCATTTGTATAATGTGCTTTTACCTTTAAACTAAGTGATAACTTGGATCCTGGCAAATTCACTGTTATGTCCTTCTCTTTTTCTCCACCAAGATCGTATCTTACTGTATAGCCATTTCTTACTCCGTCTGTTTCGATGCCATAATTTACTTCTTTTTTGATGCCATCTTGTTCGGTAAATGTTACCTCTCCGTTAGCGTCTACCTGTTTCTTAAGTACTTCCGTTGATCCATCTGTTAAATTTCTTAACCGTACTTCTTTTCCCGCTTCAAGTGGTAATCCATTTGTGTAATGTGCTTTCACCTTTAAATTAAGCGGTACTATAATTTCTGCTGAATTTGTTAAACTTTCTGCACTAGTAATTTGTGGGGATTGTAGTGAAACGAAAGCTGTTGTAGATAGTAGCAAACCGCCAAGAATTATCTTTGATTTCATAATATCATTCTCCTTAAATTCTATTTATTAAGCTCAAAAAATAGTTTTTATGTTAATATTCTAGCTATTAAAATTCTTAATACTACAAAAGGAAACCATTGTTTTATTGAATAGAAACATGTCCCTATCTCCTCTCTAATTAGTTTTTATAAAACGTAACTATTACGTTTTATAAAAACGATTTTACAAATTTACTTAAAAAATGTCAATAAAAATGAAGGTTCATTTTTTATTGAAGTGCCAAAAATAGATTAATATAAAATTCAACTCGATTTTTTTCAGATAGTTAAAAATGCAACTTCAGCTTTATTAGCTAAAAAGTTGCATTTTCCCCGTATAATAAATTTTATAGTCTAAAGCATTTCTAGAATTTGATTGGACAACATTCATATATATATCAAAAAAACTTTAACACAACTATATAATATTTGCATATAGATCATATCCCACCGCTGTTAAGATTGTTACATCTAGAATTAGTACCTACTCTGGCACTAATTTCCTAACCGTCTCATTGAAAATACCACTTATACTTGAAAGCATCTTCAATCTTAGATTGTCCTCCAAATAGTACACTCGAACCATTATTGCTTTACTATTTAACTATTTGGTTTTTATAGCAGTTCAAGCACTAGCTATACCGTGCTATTCCAAAAAGAGCCCTTTTAACATTCCTCTATTTCGCTAGTATTAATTATTTAAGATTATAATGAAAAAAACATATTTCTTACTATGGCTTCGTATCTAATTTTGATATTATGTAGAAAACGAATCATATTAATATCGAAAATAGCTTTCCTTTTGTTTTGATTTAAACTTTTTCAATTGAGATTAACAGAACTATTCTTCCTTCATTATAATTACTCTTCTCCACCATCCATCTGTATCTCAGGTATTTTAATACTACTTTTACCTATTTCTATTAAATGCTCAGCAAGTTTTTCTTCATTAATTTTAAAGTATGATTCTAATACCATCCCTAGATTCATTCCAGTTACTACTTGAATTCTTTTATCCATACTTGCTTTCATCATAGCTACATTTGCAGGTGTTCCTCCCATTAGGTCTACTAATATAATAATATTTCGTATGTCACTTGTTTCTTCCAGTATTTTATTCAATTTATTTATTGTTCCTTCAATACCGTCATTTTGTGCCATAGAAACTACCGGATAATTAATCTGGTTTCCAAGTATCATTTTAGCTGAATTTAATATTTCCTCAGCCATTAAACCATGACTCATTAAAATTATTTCATTAGTCATCGCACTTATTCCCCTTATAAAATATCTTTTAAGTAAGTTTTTTTATCGTCTGGTGTCATAATTGTAGTAATTTCAACACCAAGATTTAATAGCTTCTCGAAGGCATTTCTTTCTTCATTAGTAACGCTAATATTAGGACGTAAAACCGTTGTTCCTTTTCGATTAGACATGTTGCCAACGTTAATCCTATCTATCTGTAAATCATTTTCGATAAACGATAATAAGTCTACTGGGGATTTGACTATTAAAAGCACATTTTGCCCTTCATATTTTCCATTTTTGATATTGGTAATCGCTTTCTCTTCAGTTATAATTGAAGAACTGATTCCTGCAGGGACTGCCATCCTTAGCACCTGTTTTTGTATATCATTATTTGCAACAGTATCATTTACAACCATCAAACGAGTCACACCTAATTTATTACTCCACATTGTAGCTACTTGACCATG
The DNA here is from genome assembly GCF_005234805.1 of Enterococcus sp. ARL09-542. Lineage (NCBI taxonomy): Bacteria > Bacillati > Bacillota > Bacilli > Lactobacillales > Enterococcaceae > Enterococcus > Enterococcus sp. ARL09-542. Next base: position 86,239 of record NZ_QPQX01000013.1, on the reverse strand, counting down.
AATTAATCGATCGTCAATTCTAATATTTTTTATACCCTTCATTTCCACAAAAATTTCCTCCTATCATTTATTTTAAAATGCCTAGAGTAGCTAAAACAATAGACAGAACCATCACACCAAGAATTAAATAAATAGGTTTTACATTTTTTTTCAAAGACCAGTAAACTAAACCAACTAAGAGTGCAGGTAATAATCCTGGCATTATTTGATCTAGTATTTCTTGCCCTCTCATAGAAAAATCACCTTGTTTAAAATCTAAGACTACATTTGTTTTAACAACAGATGGTATTAATGCTCCAACAACCATTAATCCTAAAATTGAAGTCGATTCAGTTAAAAGTTTTAAACTTTTTTCAATAGTAGTAATTAATTTCGTACCTGAAGTATAGCCTATGCGAAATAATGGTATACTTATCATCTTTAAAGCTACACTTACAGCAATCCATAAAATAATTCCTACTGGACTACCATCAATTGCCATATTTGCTGCAATAGCCCCAAATATAGTCCATGGAATAACTACAAATAGACTATCACCTAATCCAGCTACTGGCCCCATAAGTCCTGTCTTAATCGATGTCACTGCTTCTTCAGTATTTTCATCTGAATTTTCTTCCATAGCTATATTAATACCTAAAATATACGGTGCAACCCAAGGATTTGTATTGAAAAATTGTAAATGATTTAGTACTGCTTTTTGTAACGCTTCTGGTTTATTTTTATAAGTAACTTTTAAGAATGGTAATACAGCGTAACAATATGCTAGAGCTTGCATCTTTTCATAATTTGAAGAAACTGAGCTTGTAAAAAACCATCTCCATAATACACTCTTTTTAATTTTGGAATTAACACCAAGTTTTGTCGTCTCCAAGCTATTCATCCTCATCCATACCTCCTATTGTATTAACAACGGTATTATTAATTACATTCTGACTATTTTTTTTATAAATAATTAAAGCTATAGCAGCGCCTATTAATGCTACTCCTAATAATGGCATTTTTAAGTAAACAGACATTACAAAACCTATAACAAGATAACTGAAATATTCTTTTGCAGGTAAGTATCGAAGCAATAAACCAATACCAACAGCTGGTAATAATCCCCCAGCAACTGTTAACCCATTTGTTAACCATTCAGGAGTATGAGCAAGAATAGTATTAATTAAAGATGGTCCAAAAATTACTGCCAACGCAACCGGTATGCCCGTTGTTGCCGCCGTTAAGAATACTCCAAACATTTGCATCTTGGAGATCATACTATAATCTCCTCGCTTTACACCTGCTTCTGCTTTATGAACCATCCAAATACCAATTGTATTTCTAATAATATCTAATTGAACCATTAATAGTGCTACTGGTATACCAATAGAAATCCCTACCGAAGATTCCTGACCAGTTGTTATGGTGATAAAAGTTGCGACAATACTTGCAGTTTGATAGTCTGGTATAGAAGCTCCTCCAAAATTACTAATTCCTAAAGACAATAATTGTAAGGTTCCCCCAATAAAAAGCCCAGTTTTTATATCTCCAAGTATTAAACCAGTTACAAATCCCGCTGTTACAGGTTGGTAGGTTCCGAACATTGTTGAATTCTTCTCAAAATTAATAAAAAAACCATATAACACAATTAAACCAAGTTGAATAACACTTATCTCCATTAGATCTCCTCCTTAATTATACTTAATAGTTTTGAAAATTTATCTTTTTGATTTGTCTTTATAAAAACAGGTATCATACTAATATCTGCTTCAACATCCAACGTTTGTCCACCATCATATTCTTCACCTGTCCATATATTGGTCCAGTTTTCATTTATTGGTAAGTAAACTTCTCTTACTGTTTCCTTATAATTTACAATCGGTGCAATTAGGAACGTATCTCCAAATAAGTAAGTATCTTCTACAGCCCAAGTATTATTATCTGAAGGATATTCATAAAATAGCGTCCTCATGATCGGATCTCCGAATCTATGAGCTTTATCCATCAAAGTACTGATATACGGTTTCAACGCTTCACGTATTTTTATATACTTAGTTAATATCTGCTCAACTTCTATACCGTATGACCATATTTCATTTGGTGCACCAGTAACCATCGAACCTCCACCATGATCCGATAAGGGTTTACTATGGGGTAATCGGTCACCGTGCATTCTTAAAATTGGTGAAAAAGTAGCATATTGAAACCAACGAATTAGCAATTCTCTAAACTCCGGATCTTCTGGATTTCCGCCATGAAACCCACCTATGTCAGTTGTCCACCAGGGAATCCCTGCTAAACCTACATTTAGTCCAGTATTAACTTGATTTCTAAATGCTTCAAAACTAGAATCAATATCTCCAGACCACAATAATGCACCGAATCTTTGTGCTCCAGCCCATCCTCCTCTAACAAGAGTAATTACAGGCTGTTCATTACTTAATTCTTCATAAATCATTGAAAGATAATCGATTGGATATAAATTACCACTATATAAATCAGTCCCCTTTTTATAACGATAATTATCAAAGTCATAAACGGAATATCCCGGCTCAGCTACATCTAACCAGAAATAATTAATCCCTTTATCAACATAATTCTTTTTAATTAGACTCCAAACATATTTCCGAGCTTCACTATTTGTCATATCAATAAAAATAGTGTTTCCTTGAATTTGCATGGTTAATCGAACTCCACGATTAACTTTTACTAGATAACCATTTTCTAAATATTTTTCATAATTTTCTGCATCAGTTTGTACTGTAGGCCAAATTGAGATTATTGGTTCCACTCCGTAATCAGTTTTCAAAGTCTTTAAAAATTTTTCTGGATTAGGCCAGTATTCCTCATCAAAACAATATTCTCCTTGCTTTGGCCAGTGAAAATAATCAATAGCGATAGTTGAAAGCTTTATTCCACGTTTATGATACTTTTCTACTACATCCATCACTTCCTCTGGTGATCTATATCGTAATTTGCTCTGCCATAATCCTAATAAACTATCTGGCATTTTAGGGACTTTTCCAGTTAGATTACTATAGTTTCTAAGTATTTCCTTTGGTTCATTTCCTGAAATTATTACATAATCGATATAATCAGAAGAATACATTTTCCATCGAGTTATATTTTTAGCAAAAGAAACTTCTCCAATACCAGGATTATTCCATAAAAAACCGTATCCAAGACTAGATATATAGAATGGAATTGACACCTGTGAGTTTCTTTGCGCTAATTCTAAAACAGTGTTCTTCAAATCAAGATAAGAATGTTGATATTGACCCATTCCGAATATTTTTTCTTTTGGATCTGATTCAAATCTAGTAGTTACTTGAAATTTACCATCCATATTGGACCGATATTCTCTTGACTTTAATTTCAATGTAGAATTAAAATCCTTTGTAACTTCAACTGAACCAGCATCTTCACCACCATCATCATGTTTAACAGCTCTTAATCTAATATATTCTTTTAGTAAGACATCGTTTTTTTCATTATAAAAAGTTAAACGATCACGATGATCTAGTACCGCTCTTATTTTCCCGTTAATTAATTCTGTTTTATTTTCATATTGATTTATTATCACTTTATTTAGGGAATTAGGCTTATCAATTAAGGAGTTTTGTCGGTCTTCATAGTTCATGTCTACAAATGAACGTATTCTAATAGCATTTTCCCCCCATGCTTCAATAATCAGTAATTCATCATCAAATTTTCTTGAAAAATAATTTGATTCAATGTTTATCACTTCTTTCATCCCACTTTCCTTTTCTTCTTAATTAGTTAACTCTTATTACAACACTAGCAATTGTAATCGCATACATATACATATCAATTTAATTTAAGTATTTTGACTAGAATTCTGCTTTTTAATTTGTTTTCTCGATAAACTAATTATCAAAAAAAAAACTAATAACAAAAAACACTTAATTACTTGAACTAAAATTGTTTGTACGTTAAACTAATTAATAAATAAAATATAAAATAAGCTATTTAAAATGTCAACTGTAAACGCTATATTTTTTTTGCATAGGCTATTTTATTTTTAAATTGAGGAGAAATTAATGATTTCAAGTAAATATACAATTAGAGAACAAAACGAGGCAAAAATACTTAATCAAATAATTAGACATAAAGAAATATCTAGAGCTGAATTGAGTAAAATAACCTCTTTAAACAAAGCATCTGTATCTTCTATTATCAATAAATTGATCGATGACTCGCTTGTAATTGAAAATAGAATTGGAGAAGCAACAAATCGTGGCCGAAAACCCATTATGTTAACTTTTAATGGAGTATCTTCGGGCTTAGCAATTGCAATTGATCTAGGATATAATTACATTGATGGAATGGTAGCTTCATTAGATGGAAAAGAAATTGCAAGAATACAGCTTACTGATACTTATGTTAGTAAAGACAACATACAAATGTTAATTCGTAAAATTATAAAAAAACTCACCGATAATCTTCCTTATACGCGACATGGAATAATCGGTATGACAATTGCTGTTCAAGGACAAGTTCTAAATAATAAAGTACTTAGTACAACTTATAACGGTCTTGAGGAAATTGATTTAGTAAAATTATTAAATCAAGAGTATAGCTTTCCTGTTTTTTTACAAAATGAGGCAAACTTATCTGCATTAGGTGAATATACTTTTTCTTCTGATATCGAGAATTTAGTATCAATTAGTCTTCATAGTGGAATAGGCGTTGGAGTAGTAAAAAATGGTAAACTTGACATTGGTAATAAAGGATATGCTGGTCAGTTGGGACATACAATTCTATTTCCAAATGGCAGAAAATGTGAATGTGGTAATTATGGTTGTTTAGAAAAATATTGCTCTACTCAAGTAATTTACCAAGAGATTTCCAAAGAAAAAAAACTAGATAAAATTAATTCGGATATAGTGGAATATCTTTATAGCAACAAGGATCAAAAGGTTGTAGAGATGATTGAACTATATGCATACTATTTATCGATAGGAATTAACAATATAGTTATGCTCTATGCTCCTGAGTTAGTGATTTTTAACAGTCCTTTAACAAAAAAAATTCCGAACATAATTAATATAATCAAAAATTTTTTGAATAATCAATATACAAAAGAAATTCATATCATTAACAGTCCTATAGAGTGGAATCCTGTTCTTAGTGGAGCAATTTCGTTTTCAATTCAAAAATTTTTAAATATTGAAAAGTTGAAACTCAGCTCTTATGCAAAAAATTAATTTAATTTAGTGGAAACTAGTATGTGAAATGGAGAAATTTTAACATACTAGACGGCTCACCAGTACTCTCTCCTTAAAAAGAGCTTTTTATATAGTTATGAATTTCTCACCGCTCTACCTCTTTTTCAAGAGATAAAAAAATTAATACAATGCTTATTACTTAAACTATTTCTAACTCAATAATCTATCAAATATTCTCAATTTTTTTCAATTGTCTTTTTGTTTAATCAAAGCATGCTTGCATATTATCCATTTGGCCTATACTTTAGGGTAAAATTTTACAATTTCATCTAAATTATATACTAAACTTTTATCGCTATTAAAAGTAAAAACAGCTTCGCCCACGTATAGAAACGTATATCTTTTTGTTTCTACACGTGGGCGAGCTGACTAAAATCATATAATCAAAAACTTAATAAAACGAGGTTCACTCCAATCATATTTCATTTTTCAAAACTATCACATTAATCTCTTGTCAATCAAAATTATTATACATTGAGAAAGTTACAACTTATATACTACTTCTTTAAACCCTAAAACTTCACCAATGAGTTTCTAATAATTAGATCTTATTAATCTAACTATTAATCATTATGATAAATTTAAATACCCACAAAGAACACCATGTAAAACTCTTCCTGTATATAAATCGAGATTATCAATTTGACTAGATTCAGTAAAACAAATGATTACTGATGAGTCTTTTTTAGCCAATTCAAGCTGTTTAAAATCAACCTTAACTAGTGGATTTTCAGGTGTTATATATTCATTTTCATCAACAAGAATTGAAAAAGGTTTTCCTTCTAATTCTACTGTATCTATCCCAATATGAATCAAATAATCAATTCCTGAATTACTCTTTATACTAATAGCATGTTTTGTTGGAAAGATAGTTGTGACCTGACCAGCTAAAGGAGCATAAATTGTCTGCTCTTCTGGAATAACAGCAAAACCTTCCCCTAATAATTTTTGTGAAAAAACTGGATCATTTACTTCTGATATAGGAATAACTTTTCCCGAACATGGAGAAAATAGTTCCACTTGTTTTTTCTTTCTTAAAAACTTAATCATATAAATTCCTCCTAATTATCTCTTTTCAAAATTTGATTGATTTCTTGACTAAGTAAATCAGCTTTTCCTCCAAAAACTGCTTGAATCCCACCTTTTACCTCAAAAACTGCAGTAGCACCTAATTGTTTTATAGCTTGTTTGTCAACATTTTGTCCATTCTTCACAGCAACACGCAAGCGAGTTGCACAGGCTTCAACAGATTCAATATTCTCTTCACAGCCAAGTGCTTTTATAATCATTAAAGATTCTTCATGCAAAGAAGTATTTTTATTCAAGGTAATTTCAGAGACTACCTCTTTTTCTTCTATCATACCAGGGATCGCTACTTTGAATTTTTTTAAAAAGAAAGTAAAAACGATAAAGTAAATAATAGCCCAAGCAAGTCCAAAAGGAATCAATTTAAGCCAGTTAGTTTTGTCATTTCCTTGAAGTACACCAAATAATAGAAAATCAATTAGTCCACCTGAAAAAGAATTTCCTACTCGAATATTCAGGATATCCGCAAAATAAAAAGATAGGCCGTCTAAAAATGCATGGATGACATAAAGCCATGGAGCCACAAACAGAAACATATATTCTACAGGCTCAGTGATTCCTGTTAAAAATGAAGTTAATGCACCGCTGAAATAAAGACCGCCATTTTTCTTACGGTTTTTTTTAGGAATTGCACGATACATCGCATAACAAGCAGCAGGAAGGCCAAACATCATCGTGGCAAATCTTCCAGCAAAAAAACGAGTCCCATAAGTAAATAAGCCTGTGTGATTCGGATCAGCTAATTGAGCAAAGAAAATATTTTGTGCCCCAGAAACTGTAATTCCCGCTACACTCTCAGTTCCCCCTAACGAAGTGTACCAGAAAAGTGGATAAATTGTATGATGAAGACCAACAGCACCAGTTAAACGAAGTAAAAATCCATAAAGAAATGTTCCTAGACTCCCCATTTGAGCAATATGCTCTCCAGCAACAACTAATCCATTCTGAATCGGTGGCCAAATTAGATAAAAGAAGGAACCAATAATAATTGCAGCCAAACTAGAAATAATTGGAATAAAACGTGAACCACCAAAGAATCCTAAAAACTGCGGTAATTCTATTTTTCTATAGCGATTGTGTAAAAATGCGACAATTCCGCCAATGGCAATTGAACCTACAACTCCAGTATCAAGAGTTGCATCTTTGACAGAAAATAATTCAAGAAAACCACTAATTGTTGCTGTATAAACTAAGTAAGAAACACCACCAGCTAAACCAGCAGTTCCTTTGTCACCATTTGCAAGCCCCACTGCGATACCAATCGCAAATATCAATGCTAAATTAGCAAAAACGGCGTTACCAGCATAACTCATGATACTCAAAATCGTATGAAGCCACGGTTGAGCTAATATGGGATAAGCATTTATGGCGCTTTCATTTGTCAGTGCACCGCCAAGACCTAAAAGTAAACCAGCAACAGGTAAAATAGCGATCGGCAACATAAATGCCCGACCTAGTTGTGAAAATTTTTTAAACATTTTTCTCTTCCTCCTTCAATGCATTGACGAAACGTTCTGCAATTTCTTGTGGACGAGTGATCGCGCCACCAACTACGATTCCAGAAACACCTAATTCCCTAATTTTTTTTGCCTGCTCTGGGGTATGGATTTTTCCTTCTGCAATAACACAAATTTCTGCTTGAACGAGCTGTTTCATCAAGTCAATCGCTGGCCCTTCTTGCTTTCTACTTTCATTAGTATATCCGCATAACGTGGTTCCGACAAAATCAACGCCAGCTTCATAGGCATTTTTACCTTCTTCAAAGGTAGAGATGTCTGCCATTAATAATTGTTCAGGATACTTTTCTTTGATCTGAGTAATGAAAGTGTTGATAGACAAATTATCATGGCGTTTGCGCAGCGTGCAATCTAGCGCAATAACTTCTACACCAGTAGCAACTAATTCATCGACCTCACGCATCGTTGCGGTAATAAATGGTTCTTCAGGAGGATAATCTCGCTTAATTATCCCAATCATAGGTAGAGAAACTTTTTCTTTAATCTCTAAAATATCTCGAACAGAATTTGCTCGGATACCAACTGCACCAGCTCTTTCAGCAGCTAGAGCAAAATAGGACATAAGACCTCCTTCTTCTTTATAAAATGGTTCACCAGGTAATGCTTGACAAGAAACAATCAGTCCACCTGAAATTGCATCTAAAAATATTTGTTTCTCCATTCTCCTAAACACTCCACTTTAAATTAATTTTTCGGATAATAACTCCAAATAAAATATAGCACGCGCTTTCATTGATGTAAAGTATGAAAATGGATAAATTCGGAGATTTTTTTATTTTTTTGGAGTATAATGGAGTAAAAATTTTTACTTTAAAGGAGTTCATATGAATTACATCTATTTAATTAAAGAGCATTATCCTTTATTGACTAAATCTGAAAAAAAAGTAGCTGATTTAATCCTAGATTCTGGGAAAGCAATTATTTATAGTACAATGAGCAATATCAAAGAAAAAACCCAAGTTGGAGATGCAACGATTATTCGTTTTTGCCAAAAATTAGGGTTTTCAGGTTTCTCTGATTTGAAAATTGAAATTGCGAAAGAAGATTTCAGTAAAAAAAAAGAATGTCCGTCAAGCGAGAAATATTACGATATAATTGCCACTCATCTAACTGAGGCACTCTATTCTACAGCACATTTACTAGATGAAAAAAAACTAGATCAGGCAATCCAACTCATCAGTCAAGCAAAGAATCTTTATATATTTGGGGTGGGCTCTAGTGGAAACACAAGCCTTGATTTAGAAAGTATGTTCTTACGAGTAGGAGTTCAAGCTAAAGCTGTTCTGGATCCTCATTTTCAAGCTCAAGTAGCTTCTTTGATGGAAGAAGACGATGTAATTATTGCTTTTTCATTATCCGGAAAAACAAAAGATACCTTTGATTCTGTAGAAATTGCAAAAAAAAATGGTGCAAAGATCTTAGCAATTACCAATTACCTTCATTCTCCAATAGGGCAGACAGCAGATGTTATTTTGCAAACAGCAATCGAAGAATTTTTAAATGGTGGTTCTTTGGCAGGGAAGATCTCTCAATTGTACCTTTGTGATCTACTTGTACAAGGTTATGAACAAAAAAATAATATTAATGCAGTGGAATTGCGTGAAAGAGTATTACGCTCTATCTTAGATAAAAGCTTAGATTAACTATAGTATTAAATTCATATTGTATAATAATTCTAAATTTCATATCAAAGTATAAATTTTATTGCAATAATTAATATTCTAAAAGGGAAAATCTAATTAACTCGTACCTTTTTTAGTCTCATCTTGTCAGTTCTTTATCAACAAGAACTGACAAAATATGTAAAATATAAACTTATATAGAATGAGGTTTATTCTATATAAGCTCTTTTGTTGTTTTACTTTGATTAATCAAAAAGACTCTTGTTTTCAAATGATTATACGTTGTAGCATGCAAATTTTATTACAGGTATTGCTCGTTTTTATTTTTATATTTGAGTAAGGATAGCTCCTCACATTGATGATACGTTCTTCATAAATAAGTTCTTCTGTGTTTTTTGTCAGATTTATTTCATAATCTTTCTGGAAGTTCTAAATAAATCCTGACTCTTTGCCTCTAAATACTTTAACACACTTGTAAAAAAAGATACTTCCCCTCTAGAAATACGGGCAAATCAAGCAAACTATCTATCATTACTTTGACTTTGATAAAACATATTTTATGAACTGACAGTATATGAGGTTCGCGCATATAACTAAGAACTGTTTTTCAAAAACGGTTCAGTTTTATAACTAGGTTATTAGTTGAAACAATTTATATTCAGGTAAAATATCGATTAATTAGCGGGTCTCACAATTTTCACAAACAACCTCCATCTTGCCTTCAGATAAAGTATTAAAAAGAAAAGTATCAACCATCAATACTTTGGGAAAATTCTTTTTATAGGAATATGATTAGTAGCTTTCAATATACAATAATCATTATCGAAGATAACTGACAACTTTTAGCAATAAAATACAAAACATTTTTTTAGTCAGTATCTAAATATAACAAATCTATTTCATAAAGCAAAAAATAGCTAGACAAGAGAGATGTCTAGCCAGTTACATTTATCACCTATATCATTTAGTAAATAACGGATAGTAAAACCGAACCACGATAGAGAATAATTATTTTTCACTCATATATCGTAAGGAGTGTAAGAAATCATAGCAAAATACCTTTAGTTCACCAACATCATTAAAACAAGCTTTTTTACTTTTAATTTTTAGTGTTGCACTTAAATTATGCATTCTAGAGGTGTAGGAAATTTCTTTTCGAGAGATCAAGCTTTATGGAATAAAAATATTTATCACATTTTTTATTGTACGTTCCTTCAAATACCAGTGAAAAAGCTAAGGTGGTAAATACAACAAATACAATTATTACTCCTCTCTACTTAAAGTCAAAAGACAAGTGCCTTTAACTAATCCGATACAGTTATAACTATGATAATTTTCTCCCAAATAAAAAAGTCTGAAATCATAATTGATTACAGATTTTTTTAAACTATTTTTTATAAATTTACTGATAAAAGTTTTATTTTTTTACTCAGGAAATCAATTTTCCAAGATAATTTTTTTTAGATTTCTTAACGATTTCTGCCGCAACTACCACATCTAGCACAGCAGAGCCAACTGTTTTAAAAATCGTAATTTGTTCTTCACTTGTCCGACCGACCAATTCTTCATTGATCAATTGGCCTAGTTCTCCATGATAGCTGTCTCTTTGAATATATCCATCTTGTAACGGTGAAATGAAGTCCCCAGCTTCTTTTAAGACACCATCCATAGTATCAAAAATAACAACATCAGCGGCTTTGATTATTTCTCGTGGAATTTCACACATTTCCGGTGTGTAAGCACCCACTCCATTAATGTGTGCCCCTTTTTTAACCCACTCGGCAGAGAATGTCGCACATTTTGAAGTTGTTACACTTGTAATGATATCTGCACCTTCAACACATTCTTGACTGGTTTTTGTTGGGCGCATCGTTGCAGAAAATTGTTTCCTCATTTCTTCAGCAAATTGGCTGGCACGTTCAAAATCAATATCAAAAATCCGAACTTCTTCTAATTTACGAACGGTCAACATCGCTTCTAATTGCGACTGTGCTTGTCCGCCGGTTCCGATCAGTGCACCGATTTTAGAATCTTCTCTTGCCAGAAGTTCTGTTGCTGCTCCTTGAACAGCACCTGTTCTTAATTGTGTCAAATAAGTACCATCCAAACAAGCAGATACCATACCCGTTTCTGGATCCAATACGATCATCGTTGCTGGGACACTTGGTAAGTTTTTCTTGATATTTTCAGGATAGACGGAAACGATTTTGACACCTAACGCACCTTCCTCACCTTCTACATAAGCTGGCATATACAAGCTTTGTCCGTTGCTTTTTGACACATCGATATTGGTGCGTAGAGGCACGCTTGCCTTTCCTGCTGAATACAATGACAATGCTTTTTTGTCCGCATCGATGGCTTCTCTCATTGAAAAACTTTTGATAATATCTTCTTTTTTAAGAAATAACATTTGAATCGCTCCTTAATTAGTTGCTGAAACTTTTTTTATTTGACTGCCCAACATCGTATATGCACTATACAGCAAGACAAAGATTACGATCCATTTAAGTACATACGTGTCTAAAGATTTAACTAAAAATACTGCAACAAGTACACCAAATACACCAAAGGTTGAAGTGAAAAGCGTAATTTTTCTGCTGTATTCATTAAATTTAATAAATTGAACACTGCCGATCGGTACTGAGAAAGTACAAGCACCCATCATAATAGGAAATGCTGCAACTGGATTCAAGCCTAGCAAATAGACAGTTACCATTGTTAAAGCATAAGAACCAATACCGATATTGTTCAATGCGCCATAGACAAAGAGTAAAAATCCGGCCAAGATTAATTTTCCGCCATACAATTCACTGGCTGTTCCATTTGATGGTATCCAGTTCATTTGTCCTGCAAAAATCAAGAATGCAGCAATGACCAATCCTATGCCGACAAACAGTTTGATCGTTTTCTCTGGTAACTTCACAACAAATCTCGGACCTAAATATGCACCGATAATTTGGCAGATGATACAAACTGCTAATGTCTTGATCCCTACATTGATGGCAGTTATATAAGATAATGCCATGACGGCTACCGGTATGACACATTGGGTATTCAACGTTCCGGGTAATTTTTTCATGCTGACCCATTTCAGCTTTGGATAAAGAACGGTTCCGATAGCAAAATCGGAAACACCAAATGTTGAGAGAAAGAAGGTGATAAATGACGTGAACGGCAATAGACGTATATCCCCAGGTTCTTCTTTAAAATTTTGTTTGTTTTTGAAAAGGTCTCTTAGAAAGTAAATAATAAAATATAGATTGATTGCGACAATTAGTGTCAACAAAATACTCCGAATCATAAAAATTTCCTCCTACTAGTAAATCTTCCTGATTCCCTCAAAGTTCTCACCATATTTTACTTTAAGTTCTTCAGAAGATTCTGCAATCACTTTTAGTGTATATGCATCATGTTTGACATATTCTTTTGCTAGATTTACCATGGCATGGTTTTTTGTCCAAGTGACATCGGTTGATTGCAGCTCTTCGTTAATGGTACCAAATACGACTTCTTGCTCATCGGCAACGATGTTGATCCATTTTGCCCCAAAGTCAGCAAGTTTGGCTGTTTCAAAGCCATGAATGTAATACTTTTTTAAGGGAAGATCATATTCATGGGTAAAACTGAATAAAATCAGTACAAACTTATTAACTCTTTTTTCCGCTTGCTGCAGTGCCTTTAATAGTGAATCCGTGAGGTTCTCATGCCAAACTTGGATGAGCAAACTTTCTTTTGCGTTTTTCACTAAATGTTCCGCTTTGTCTTGAACATACTCGATACCATCAACTTTCCACAGCATTTCTTCTTCATCTTTTTCTTTGATCATCCCAAGATTTTGGGTAAGAAAAGAGAGATCATTTTTAACACTTTTTTCCAATTTCTCTAAAAACTCATTTGCCGAAATAGCATGATAAAGCTTAGGTTCTGATTTATTGACGACAATCAAATTCTTTTTTAATAGTTTTTCTAAAATGTTATATACTTTAGAGCGTGGCACACCTGAGACTTTACTTACTTCATATCCTGTAAGATTACCTTTTTCTAATAGTGTGGTATACACTCTTGTTTCCATCTCTGAAAAATCGTATTTCTTCATAATTTGAATAATCGTTTCCATTGGTTAGTCCTCACTTTACATCTAGTAGCTACTACGGTAACAACTATAAATCCTTTTTAATTATCTGTCAAGAAATAGTTCATTAAAACACATATAATAAATAGCTATAAAACAAACTATTAATTAAATTAAACTATTATTATATAAATGTTTGTGAAATAAATACTATAAATGAGATATTTATTTGCAACGAATTATATAAAAATAACCCCTTCAATAAAAAATTAACGATCGCTGATTACTTATAAATCTTTACGCTCTAGTTTCACAACAGTTCCATTCTTTCTAAAAAACATACTCATTTTTTTCTTTTCTAGAATTCATTTTTTGATTCTTTTCTTTTAGTTCTTGACCTTTTCCACCTTCAAAATATTTAAACAAACCTCTTTCAAAAGCATTTTTAGGTTTTGGACAATAAGGAATCCCTTTTTTCTTCATATAAACACCTCATTAAACTATTTAATCTATTTTACACCATTACATTATAAAAATAACAAATGTATTAAAAGATAAATTTTTATTAAAACCATCTTGACCTTTTAGGAGATTTCATTGTGATTTCTTTTTATTCTCCTGTATTTTCCTACTTTTTTTGTTGAACAATTTCATATACCCAATCTAAGTGACCATCGGTGAGGGTGCTTTTACAACGAAAGGCCAAACAATACAATAGGCGGAAAAACTTTTCCCTACAGTATCCCCTTGTTTTGTCCTAGCATACGTTATGATCCAAAATCACGTCGATGAACGCTTAGCTATACGAAAATGACTAACCAAAATAAAAATGAGATAAATAGAAACAACAAAATGAAATCTCTCAAAAGATCGCCCGCCTTAGAGACACTTGCTTCCTTTCTTCTTTTACTCTCCTATAGCTTAGCAATTAAGGGGGCCACTCGTGTCATCTTGCTAGCTAGTTATGAATGCCGTAATAAGCCTCCTAATATATAGGCAGACTGCCAATTATATCTGATTCAATCCACATTATGATAAAATCCCTCTTTTCGTTTCATATACGTTGAAATATCACATATGTCAAAAGTGCACGAGTCTTTGCATTCAGTTCTTTGTAAATACTCAAAATTATTCCTTTTCACTTTGAAAAAAGATAATTAGTACAAGATCAGAACAGAGGAAAGTATTCGAATGGACTAGAAAGAAGTTGTTGAATTTGTTGCAATAGAATGGTCATATATCATCAAAAACTAGGTGAAGTTTTATTCATCACTGTACCTACTGTTTCCCAGAGAATAAAATGTTTAGAAGATACTAGTCAGTTACTGTATTCTCAAGTGGCAATTGACCACGAACATGCTTAATTACTAGCCAAAGCGTTTATCTACCTGTTGATTAAATCAAAATCAAAAATCAGGTTTTACACTTTCATAAAAACAATCCCCAGTCTACTCGAACGTGACTGTATCATAGAGCCTTATTCGATGTTAATCAAAATAGTTCTTACTTCTACCGAATCATTGGACAGTTTTATCAATAATTTATTAAAGTTTAGACGAACCAACGCTAAAATCGTTTTCTCGACTCTTGTTTCCTTAAGGGGTTATCCGTTCTGGCATGCTTACCATGCGCTTTTATTAAAATAGAAAAAAATATTTTTTCATACGACAAAGCAGTGATCATTTACTGACACATGTAATCTTTGTCGATCTATTTTTTTTAAATACAATATAGTTTTGTTGGTATCTCATAAAATGTAAATTTATGGTGAATGAGTCTTGAGCAACCATATCACTAGAATAGCCCCTAGTATGACATAGTCTCCTGTAATTAAGTCAAACTCAATCACGTAAGATCTTTCTGAAATAAGAGCGTAGAAAACTTCTTTATCTTTTATTTACTCACATAAAAATTATCAAAATGAACTAGATACAAATGACTTTGATTGGCTCATTCTTTATTTAGTTTTGACCCAGAAATCTTTAAATACGTAGTCATAATTTATCTTAACAACCAAATAATTTTGCTTAGTATCATATTATCTATATTGAATTCTCTGAATCAAGATAAAGTTTTTTTCTATTTTTGTTTCTTTTTTTTTCTTCATCTTGTTATTAATAGTGATTAGGATGATATTCCTATATTGATCTTTGATAATTAGATATAATTTTTGAATAACGTTCCCTGCTATTCGAGCTAGAAATACAAGTACGCCATGACCTAGTTAGCGAAAACTACTTAGAGATTTCTTTTGTTCTGGGACGACAAAATGCCATGACAATAGCAGTAAATAATGATACTTCCGTAAGGCTCGCCGTAAACTGGGGAGAGGTGAAATTCCTATGTACTTACCCAAAGTAATTCAAAAATTCATATACTATTTGGGAGATGATTTTTATTAAGTCGAGAATGTACTTGAATAAAAAACAAACCTGTGAATTTCTTGGAATTGATAACAATACTTTAGATAAGTGGATTCGTGTATATAATTTTCCGATAATAAAAATTGACGGTGTAGTTCGCTTTGCTGTAGAGGATATCAAAGATTTCATGAATGCATTCAAAAAAATTTGAAATTTATTGATAGCTGCATATACTAATAATAGCGAAATATGCTGCCTTACTTTTTAAAGGAGTGAGGAAATTTGCCTACAAAACTTTCAAATGGGAAGTACAAAACCAATCTGAGGTATCCAAAAAAATTCAGAGAAATCACTGGAATAGCATCAGAAAAGTATCAAAAAGTATTCCCAACTAGGCAATCGGCTATTAAAGCCGAAAATGAAATGAAAAAGAAGATTGAAAGAGTCTTAAGAGAGGAGAATGCAAATTCATTTGAATTAAAAGGACAAATGAAGTTTAAGAATTTCTATGAATTAAAATGGCTTCCTAGATATGAACTAGGTCAAACCACTAGATCAAATAGGGCACCGAGTAATGTAACAATTAGTAATACTAAAGATATATTCCGTTTGCACATCCTTCCAATGTTTGGTGAATATCCAATGAATTATCTAAATGCAAATACTGAGATAATATCAGATGAATTAACGAAGAAATCAAAAGAATACGCAAATATAAAAATAATCAAAGGTTATGTTCGTTCTGTGTTCGATGTCGCAGAAATACTAAATTATATCGAGTTTAATCGAACTACTAAAATTATTCAATGTATTACCGCACCTAAAAAAGTTGCTTTAGAAGAAAAAAGGATACGGGACGGTAATCAAGCGTTATCATCAAAAGAGCTGACTGATTGGATGAAAGCAGTAAACACAGACTTGAGTAATAACTTACTTTCCCTTCACGACTATACACTTTTCATGCTTACTTTATATCTCGGTGATAGGAAAAGTGAAACTTATGCTCTGCAATGGAAGTATATTGATTTTAATAAACATACGGTTCGTCTCAAACATGCTTTAGATAAATACCAAAGAAAGACATATACAAAAGGCCGGAAAGATACCGTTATTCAAGTACCAGAAATTGTAATGACATTATTAAGTGAATGGAAATCGGCTCAGGCTGAACAATTGTTGGAACTAAAAATTATACAAACACCTGACCAGTATCTCTTTACTTACTCCAAACCTTCTGGAGAAGTAAATTGTCCTGTACACCCTGACTACCTAAACTATCGAATTAATTCAATAAAAAAAAGGCATCCTGAATTGGCTCACTTATCTCCACACAAACTTCGTCATACCTATGCAACTATAGCTAGGCAAGGCGGAGCAAATATGAATCAAATTTCTAATGCTTTAACGCACTCGGATATTTCTACTACAAAAATATACGTGAACACACCTGACGTAGTTGATAAATCCGTTTTTGAAGCATTCCAAAAAGGATTAAATAATTGTGATTAATGTGTGTTCTCAAATGTGTTCTTATTATAAAAAAGACACTTTCCAAATAATTGAAAAGTGTCCTGAAACATTGATATAAATAGAATACTAACGTTTTGAGAACTGTGAAGCTTTACGAGCTTTCTTAAGACCTGGTTTCTTACGTTCGACCATACGTGCGTCCCGAGTAAGTAAACCAGCGCGTTTAAGAGCTAGACGGAAATCAGGATCTACTTGTAGCAATGCACGTGCGATACCGTGACGGATTGCACCTGATTGTCCAGCATATCCACCACCATTTACGTTTACAAAAACATCATATGATCCTTTAGTTTCTGTAACGCCGAATGGTTGGTTGATTACTTCACGCAAGTCAGCGTGTGGAATGTATTCTTCAACATCTTTTTTGTTAACAGTAATTTTACCAGTACCTGGTACTAAACGTACGCGAGCTACTGCATTTTTACGACGGCCTGTGCCGATATATTGAGCTTGTGCCAATGAAATTCCCTCCTATTAGATTAAGTTTGTGATGTCCAATACTTCTGGTTGTTGTGCAGCATGTGGGTGTTCAGCGCCAGCATAAACATGAAGTTTCATTCCTTGTTTACGTCCTAAAGTGTTTTTAGGAAGCATGCCTTTAACAGAAGTTTCGATCAAACGACGAGAATTTTTAGCACGTAGTTCTCCCGCAGAGACTGATTTCAATCCGCCTGGGAAGTTTGAGTGACGGTAATAAATTTTATCGCTTGCTTTGTTACCTGTTAATTTGATTTTTTCTGCATTAATGACGATTACGAAATCACCTGTATCCACATGAGGTGTGAATGTTGGTTTATTTTTACCACGTAAGATAGATGCCACAACTGCTGAAAGACGTCCCATAGGAACATCCGTTGCATCTACTACGTACCATTTACGTTCTACTTCGCCTGGTTTGGCCATATATGTTGTACGCACGATTTTTTTCCTCCAATTCAATTTCACGAATGTTTGACATACACTTGAGTTTCCGGGGCTCTCGTGGGGCAAACAATACCATATAACATAATACCGTCTTAAGAGCCACATGTCAACGTGTTTCGCAGTTTTTTTGAAATTTCCCTTCAATTCTTTTCCGAAAACTTTCAGTTGTTATTCTGACCAAACAGCCTGCACTTTTATACACATTTTGCGCATAATTTGTATACTTCCTGCAATAAGTATCTCTGGTTTTTATTATTATATCAATCTGTATCTATATCCTTGCTAAACACAAGAAGAATTCATTGTATAAATATTTACTTTTTCTCTTGATTTCTTATTTTTATTCTGTTACGATAGCTTCATCTTACTTGAATTTAAGGATGGGAGTTAATCATTATGAAAGAAAAAGTAATTTTAGCGTATTCTGGTGGACTTGATACGTCTGTTTCGATTAAATGGCTGACAGATCAAGGATATGATGTGGTAGCGTGCTGTTTGGATATTGGCGAAGGCCGTGATACACAATCGATCAAAGACAAAGCACTCGCTGTGGGTGCCATCGAATCCTATGCGATTGATGCCCGAGAAGAGTTTGCTCAGGACTTTGCATTGATTGCCTTACAAGGGAATACCTTCTATGAGAACTCCTATCCGCTGGTCTCTGCCCTTTCTCGTCCGCTGATTGCCAAGAAACTAGTAGAATTAGCCATCGCTACAGGGGCGACTACCGTTGCTCATGGCTGTACTGGTAAAGGAAATGACCAAGTCCGGTTCGAGGTCGCGATTGCCGCATTAGCCCCTCACTTGAAAGTCATTGCTCCGGTTCGGGAATGGAAATGGTCCCGGGAAGAAGAGATTGCCTATGCCGCTGAAAAAGGGGTGCCGATTCCTGCCGATTTGGATAACCCTTATTCGATTGATCAAAATCTTTGGGGCCGGGCTTGCGAATGCGGGGTCTTAGAAGATCCATGGGCGACTCCCCCTAGAGGCGCTTATGCCATTACGCAAGAATTGGAAGATACTCCTGATGTACCGACGATCGTTGAGATTACTTTTGATCAAGGGATTCCTACCGCATTGGATGGCGAAACACTGAATCTGGCCGAATTGATTATGAAAATGAATCGTCTAGCCGGCGAACATGGTATTGGTCGGATCGACCACATCGAAAACCGTTTAGTGGGAATCAAATCTCGTGAAGTCTACGAATGTCCGGGAGCGATGGCTCTAATGACAGCTCATAAAGAATTAGAGGATTTGGTTTTTGTTCGCGAGTTGGCCCATTTCAAACCAATCATCGAGCAGCAACTGGCC
Source organism: Enterococcus sp. ARL09-542 (assembly GCF_005234805.1). Taxonomy (NCBI): domain Bacteria; kingdom Bacillati; phylum Bacillota; class Bacilli; order Lactobacillales; family Enterococcaceae; genus Enterococcus; species Enterococcus sp. ARL09-542. The sequence continues at coordinate 66,583 of NZ_QPQX01000013.1, read as the reverse complement.
CAAGTAATTTATGATGGCCTCTGGTTCAATCCCTTAACCGATGCCTTGATCGCTTTTCTAAAAAACACACAAGTCTATGTCAATGGGATCGTACGTTTGAAATTGTTCAAAGGCAATGTCATCTGTGAAGGACGTAAGTCAGAGAACAGTCTTTACGATGAAAACTTGGCGACTTATACGTCTGCCGATACCTTCGATCAACACGCGGCGATCGGATTCATCAAATTATGGGGACTGCCTAGCAAGGTCCACGCAGAGATTCAGGCACAACAGCAATTAACAGAAACACTGATTTAGTCAATAAGGTGACTTTTTCCTTTTGAGGGTGAAGTCAAGTTTCTTTCGAGGTGAGCAAAATGGCAAAATTATGGGGCGGTCGTTTCGACGGCAAAAATGAAGCATGGATCGATGCCTTTGGAGCGTCGATTCCTTTCGATCAATTATTGGCAAAACAGGACATCCAAGGCAGTTTGGCTCACGTCAAAATGCTGATCCACACGGGGATCATTGATGAAGCAGATGGCAACAAAATCATTCAAGGCTTGTTAGCGATCCAAGAAAAATTAGCGGATGGTGAACTGACCTTTTCGATTGAGAACGAAGATATTCATTTGAATATCGAGACCTTTTTACATGAAGAAATTGGACCCGTCGCTGGCAAATTGCATACGGCCCGGAGTCGGAATGATCAAGTTGCGACGGATATGCACTTGTACTTGAAGGATGTGGTAAAGGAAGTCATCGACTTGATTGCGGCGTTCCGTCACGTACTAGTGGAGCAAGCTGAAAGCAATATCTACACGATCATGCCCGGCTATACTCACCTGCAGCATGCACAGCCGATTTCTTTTGCCCATCACTTGTTAGCCTATTACAGCATGTTGACCCGCGATCAAGAACGGTTTACAGAAAGTCTCACTCGGATCGATATCATGCCTTTAGGCAGTGCTGCATTGGCTGGCACCACATTCCCTATCGACCGTGCCTATAGTGCGGAAGCATTAGGTTTTGGCTCGATTTACAGCAATAGTCTGGATGCCGTTAGTGACCGTGATTTTATTCTGGAATTTTTGAGTAATGCCGCGATTTTGATGATGCATCTTTCTCGTTTTTGTGAAGAGTTGATTCTTTGGTGCAGTCATGAGTTTCAATTCGTGGAATTGACGGATACTTTCTCTACAGGTAGTTCAATCATGCCGCAAAAAAAGAATCCTGACATGGCGGAATTGATCCGCGGCAAAACAGGACGTGTCTATGGCAACCTTTTTAGTTTATTGACGGTCATGAAAGGTCTGCCTTTGGCTTATAACAAAGATTTCCAAGAAGACAAAGAAGGCATGTTCGATACCACCGAAACCATTGTGAAAAGCTTGCAGATCATGACCGGAATGATCCAAACGATGCAAGTCAACCATGAGCGAATGAAACGTTCGACAGAAAAAGACTTTTCCAATGCCACTGAACTGGCGGATTATTTAGCAGGTAAAGGAATTCCTTTCCGACAAGCCCATGAAATCGTTGGTAAATTGGTGAGTGAGTGCCTCAGTAAAGGCATTTATCTACAGGATATCCCACTAGAAGAGTATCAAGCAGTCCAGCCAGTGATCGAAGCTGACATTTACGATAAACTGGACTCTTATACGGCAGTCAAGAACCGGCATTCTTACGGCGGTACCGGATTTGACCAAGTCAAACAACAGATCGAAGCCGCCAAGCAATCCCTGGCATTGGCATAAAAAAAAGCGAAGATTTAGGTCTTCGCTTTTTTATGCTCACTGAATCAATGACGCACACGTGATTTTGCTGGATCGATTTGAGGCGCTTCACCTAGGTGCGCTTGGATCATCCAGATACGTTTTTCAGTATCTGTTTTGAAGCCGATAAAGATATCTTGTGTTGAATCATCGCCTTCTTCACCACTGACTTCAATCCCTTTTTGGTATAAGTCAGCTAGATAACGATAACCTTCAACAAGTGTAGCTAAACGTTCTGGGATCGTACGGTCCCAGTTGCCGATTTCATCAGGGATTTGTGTATTGTCTGCCATTTCCCGTAATGTTGAGTAGGGTGAGCCATCTAATGTGATCAAGCGTTCAGAGATCACATCTAATTGGTCGTTCAAATCATCCATAAAATCATCCATCATTGGATGTAAAGTTAAAAAGCCAGGTCCTCGCATGTACCAGTGTGTTTGGTGAACGACCATTGCCATTTGACTTAAGTCAGCAACGAGTTGATTCAACACTTCTTTTGTTTGTTCAAATTTCATTACGATTCCTCCTTTAAATTCTCTATTTCAAGCATAGTATGAATCTAAAAAAAAGTACACCAAAACCTACTACTTGAGAAAATTTCTCAGCTTTTCACGTATTTCTTTATGAGGCAAAGGAGGAGGAGACAGTGTATCTGATGTGGGGGTATATTTTAGGTGCAGCGGTATATGCGTTTATTCAAACCATTTACTGGCAGGATGATCCAAGCAAATATTTTGATGATTTTCATAGAAAACCTCCTATTTTCTATTCCGTGGCCCAACAGCCATTTTTTCCTTTTATCAAGCATGCTCAAGTTTTATTGGATTGCACTGCTGCTAGTTTATTGGCAAAAAGCGTTTATGCTTGGCTGATCTGGCTTGCTTTCCTACAACCATCCGTAGGGGAGTGTTGGCTGGCGTTGGTCTGGTTGAACAGTGCTTACCTCCTCACTTTGACAGATCTCTACGATTATAGTGTCAAGGGAGAGATTCTCTATCCTTCTTTGTTTTTATTGGCTTTTACCAATCTCATGAACGCACAGCCTTTTCATTGGCAGAACTTCCTCCTGCTTCTGCCATTATTCTTTTTCGTTTGGCAAGAACAGCTGGGAGATGGCGACTTATTCTTGATTGGTGGTTGGGCGCCTTGGCTGTCTACTCACCAACTCCTGTGGCTGTTGATTATCGCTAGCTGCTGCGGGCTCTTGTTTTTTTCATTGCATAAGCTGTTTGTCAGAAACCAATTACGAATGCTGCCCTTTGTTCCTTGTTTGAGTTTAGCATTAGTCATCGTGCGTTTCCTTTAACAAAAAAGCCCGCTGTTTCATTAGCGAAACAGCGGGCTTTTGTTTAGTTTTGGTTGTTCAATGCATCTTCTGCAGCCATTTGCGCTTCAATGTCGGAAATACTATAGACATTTTCACTCGCAACAGTGACTTCTTTTGGTTCCATTTCACGGTAGCGAGCCATACCAGTACCTGCAGGAATAATCTTACCGATGATAACATTTTCCTTCAATCCTAGTAATGGATCTTTCTTCCCGCGGATCGCAGCATCTGTCAACACACGTGTTGTTTCTTGGAAGGATGCAGCAGATAAGAAGCTGTTTGTTTCCAAGGATGCTTTTGTGATACCAAGTAAGACTGGGCGGCTGGTAGCAGGAACCCCGCCGGCAACTAATGTGTTGTAGTTGCGGTCTTTAAAGTCAGCGATATCCATCAATGTTCCTGGCAAGATGTCTGAATCACCTGGATCCATGACACGAACTTTACGCAACATTTGACGAACCATTACTTCGATATGTTTGTCGCCGATTTCTACCCCTTGCATACGGTAAACGCGTTGTACTTCACGCAATAGATAGTTTTCAACAGACAAGACATCACGTACTTGCAACAATTGTTTTGGATCGATTGATCCTTCTGTCAATGGTGCACCACGATGGATAAAGTCTTCTTCAACCACTTTCATACGTGCGGTAAATGGTACAGTATAGGTCCGAGTATCAGTTTCCCCTTTGATCGTCACTTCTTTCGTACGAGTAGACGCATCTTCAGAGATATCGATTACTTCACCGGTAACTTCAGTGATGACCGCTTGACCTTTCGGATTACGGGCTTCAAAGATTTCTTGGACACGAGGCAGACCTTGAGTGATATCATCACCGGCTACCCCACCGGTATGGAATGTACGCATGGTCAACTGAGTACCTGGTTCACCGATTGATTGGGCAGCGATCGTACCAACTGCTTCACCAACTTCAACTTCTGAACCAGTTGCCAAGTTACGGCCATAACAATGTTTACATACACCATGTTTTGTATTACATGTAAAGACGGAACGGATCGAAACAGTTTCGATTCCTGCGTCAACGATTTCTTTGGCAAGGTCTTCAGTGATCAATTGATCTGGTCCGACAATGACTGCACCAGTCTCTGGATGGATCGCTGATTTACGTGTGTATCGTCCAATCAAGCGTTCTTCCAATGATTCGATGATTTCGTTACCTTCACGAATAGCTTGAATATCTAAACCACGGTCGGTTCCGCAATCTTCTTCACGAATGATGACATCTTGCGCCACGTCAACCAAACGACGAGTCAAGTAACCAGAATCGGCTGTCTTCAAGGCGGTATCGGTCATTCCTTTACGAGCCCCGTGAGTAGAGATAAACATTTCTAAGACAGAAAGTCCTTCACGGAAGTTTGAGATGATCGGCAATTCCATGATTTGTCCATTCGGCGCAGCCATCAATCCACGCATCCCAGCAAGCTGAGTAAAGTTGGAGATGTTACCACGGGCTCCAGAATCAGACATCATGAAGATTGGGTTTTTCGCTTCCAATGATTCCATCAGTTTCAATTGGATCTCATCTTTCGCGGCATTCCAGACACCGATTACGCGTTCATAACGTTCATCATCAGTGATCAAACCACGACGGAATTGTTTCGTGATCGTTTCAACTTGTTTGTGGGCATTTTCGATGATGTCATGTTTTTCATGCAAGTTCATGATATCTGCAATACCTACAGTGATACCGGCCATTGTAGAATGGCTATACCCTAAGTCTTTCATGCGGTCAAGCATCCGTGATGTTTCAGTGATGCGGAAACGTTTGAAGACTTCAGAAATAATATTTCCTAAGTTTTTCTTCTTGAATGGTCCGACTAGTTCTTGTTCTTTGATGAAAGCAGGAATATCTGTTCCAGCTTCGACAAAGTACTTATCTGGTGTTTGGACTGTCAAATTGAAATCTGTTGGTTCATTCAAGTAAGGGAATTCTGTTGGCATGATCGAGTTGAAGATCACTTTCCCAACAGTCGTTACCATCAAGCGTTCTTTTTGTTCTGCAGTAAATGGTTTGTCCCCTAATGTGTTTGGATTGATCGCAATACGGGTGTGTAAATGCACGTAACCATTGCGCCAAGCTGTTACTGCTTCGTCCATGTCGCGGAAGATCATGCCTTCCCCTTCGCGGCCTTCTTCTTCCATCGTCAAGTAGTAGTTCCCTAGGACCATATCTTGAGATGGTGTTACAACTGGCTTACCGTCTTTCGGATTCAAGATGTTTTGTGCTGCTAACATCAACATCCGTGCTTCGGCTTGCGCTTCTTCATTCAATGGCACGTGGACAGCCATTTGGTCTCCATCGAAATCGGCATTGTAGGCTTCACAGACTAGTGGGTGCAAACGAATCGCACGGCCTTCAACCAATACAGGTTCAAATGCTTGAATTCCAAGTCTGTGCAACGTAGGTGCCCGGTTCAAAAGAACAGGGTGTTCTTTGATGACGTCTTCTAGGACATCCCAAACTTCATCTTCTTGGCGCTCGATTTTACGTTTCGCATTTTTGATATTTGACGCGATTTCACGAGAAACCAATTCACGCATCACAAATGGTTTGAACAATTCGATCGCCATTTCTTTTGGCAATCCACATTGATACATTTTTAGGAATGGACCAACGACGATAACGGAACGACCAGAATAGTCAACACGTTTACCTAGTAAGTTTTGACGGAAACGACCTTGTTTCCCTTTCAACATATGAGAAAGAGATTTCAATGGACGGTTACCTGGTCCAGCAACTGGACGACCGCGACGACCATTATCGATCAAGGCATCCACTGCTTCTTGGAGCATCCGTTTTTCATTTTGAACAATAATATTCGGTGCATTTAAGTCTAATAGACGTTTCAACCGGTTGTTCCGGTTGATTACACGGCGATAAAGATCGTTCAAGTCACTTGTTGCGAAACGGCCACCTTCTAATTGGACCATTGGGCGCAAATCAGGCGGGATAACTGGAATAACATCCATGACCATCCAGCTTGGTTTGTTTCCTGAAGCACGGAAAGCTTCTAAGATATCTAAACGACGGATCGCACGTGTCCGTTTTTGTCCGGTCGCGTTTTTCAATTCTTCTTTTAGTTCAGCCACTTCGCCGTCTAGATCCACACCATCCAACAATTGTTTGATGGCTTCAGCACCCATCGCTGCTGAAAATTCTTGACCGTATTGGTCACGTTTTTCACGGTATTCCCGTTCAGTCAATAATTGTTTCTTCTCAAGACTAGTGTTTCCTGGCTCGATCACGACATAAGAAGCAAAATAAATGATTTCTTCCAAGGCACGTGGGCTCATGTCTAACACTAGACCCATCCGTGAAGGAATGCCTTTGAAGTACCAAATATGTGATACAGGTGCCGCTAATTCAATGTGACCCATCCGTTCACGACGAACTTTTGAGCGAGTGACTTCAACACCGCAACGGTCACAAACGATTCCTTTATAACGAATTCGTTTGTATTTTCCGCAGGCACATTCCCAGTCTTTGGTTGGGCCGAAAATACGCTCGTCAAACAACCCTTCGCGTTCAGGTTTCAACGTACGATAGTTAATGGTTTCAGGTTTTTTTACTTCACCGTAAGACCAGCTTCTGATTTTTTCAGGAGAAGCCAAACCGATTTGCATACTTTCGAATTTATTTACATCGATCAAAAAAGGTTCCCTCCATTTCATTTCATGGACATATCCGATAGAACACGAGGTTGAGACCTCCGTCTGATTTTGACGGGTGTCCCCTCGTTTCTATTATTGCAAGCGATCTTCTGCTGTCTCGATTTGTTGGTTCAAATCATCGGCGGCATTTTTAGCTTCTGTTTGTGCTTGTTGCTCAATTTCACGAGCATTTTGTTGTTCGGCAAATTTTGTTAAGGCGTCCACGGTGATCAAGTCATCATCGTCATCATCCATATCACGCAATTCAATCTCTGCATCATCAATGTCTAAGACACGCATGTCTAAACCAAGTGATTGCAATTCTTTGACTAATACGCGGAATGATTCTGGTACGCCTGGTTTTGGAATTGGTTCCCCTTTAACGATCGCTTCGTATGTCTTCACACGACCAACAACGTCATCTGACTTGTACGTCAAGATCTCTTGCAAGGTATAAGCAGCACCGTATGCTTCCAGTGCCCAAACTTCCATTTCCCCGAAACGTTGTCCACCAAATTGTGCTTTACCACCCAATGGTTGTTGCGTAACCAATGAGTATGGTCCAATTGAGCGGGCATGTAATTTATCATCGACCATGTGGGCCAATTTGATCATATACATGACACCTACGGAGATTCGACCATCAAATGGTTCTCCAGTACGGCCATCATACAAAACGGTTTTGGCGTCGCTAGCCATGCCGGCTTCTGCAACTGTTGCCCAGACATCTTCATCGCTGGCACCATCAAAGACTGGTGTAGCAACGTGGATTCCTAATTGGCGGGCAGCCATTCCTAAGTGTAATTCCAATACTTGTCCAATGTTCATCCGTGAAGGCACCCCTAATGGGTTCAACATGATATCAACTGGTGTACCGTCTGGTAAGAAAGGCATGTCTTCTTCTGGCATAATGCGAGAAACGACCCCTTTGTTTCCGTGACGGCCGGCCATTTTATCCCCTTCATGGATTTTCCGTTTTTGAACGATATACACGCGAACGAGCATATTGACACCTGGTGACAATTCATCGCCAGCTTCGCGGGTAAAGATTTTCACATCATGGACGATTCCACCACCACCGTGAGGTACGCGCAGAGAAGTATCGCGGACTTCGCGGGCTTTTTCACCAAAGATTGCATGAAGCAAGCGTTCTTCTGCAGATAGTTCCGTTACCCCTTTAGGCGTTACTTTACCAACCAACAGATCGCCATCTTTGACTTCCGCACCAATGCGGATGATACCCATTTCGTCTAGATCTTTCAATGCGTCTTCCCCGACATTCGGGATTTCACGAGTGATTTCTTCAGGTCCTAATTTTGTATCACGAGCTTCTGATTCATATTCTTCAATATGCACAGAAGTGTAGACATCATCTTTCACCAAACGGCGGCTCATGATGATGGCATCTTCATAGTTGTACCCTTCCCAAGTCATGAATGCGACTAGAACGTTTTGTCCTAATGCCATTTCACCATTTTCCATGGATGGGCCATCTGCAAGGATGTCGCCTTTTTCTACTTTTTCGCCAAGGGCTACAAGTGGGCGTTGGTTGTAACTTGTTCCTGAGTTAGAACGACGGAATTTCGTTACCGAATAAACATCTAATGCGCCATTGTCGCGACGAACGCGAATTTCAGCAGCATCCACATATTCGACGATTCCATCTTGTTTACACAATAATGCAGCACCTGAGTCATGGGCTGATTTGTATTCCATACCAGTACCAACCCATGGTGATTTAGGGTTGATCAATGGAACTGCTTGCCGCTGCATGTTGGCACCCATCAAGGCACGGTTGGAGTCATCGTTTTCCAAGAATGGGATACAAGCTGTTGCGACTGCGACTACTTGTTTAGGTGAAACGTCCATGTAGTCCACTTTGTCGATCGACACTTCTAAGTTTTCAGAAGTCGCACGAGCCATAACAACATCATTCACGAATGTACCGTCTTCATTCAGCAAACTGTTTGCTTGGGCAACGACGTAATGGTCTTCGATATCTGCAGTCAGATAGTCGATTTGATCTGTCACACGGCCAGTCTCCCGATCAACACGACGATAAGGGGTTTCGATAAAGCCATATTTATTGACTTTGGCATAAGACGCCAAGCTATTGATCAACCCGATGTTCGGTCCTTCAGGCGTTTCGATCGGACACATCCGGCCATAGTGGGAATAGTGAACGTCCCGTACTTCATATCCAGCACGGTCACGCGTCAAACCACCAGGTCCTAAGGCTGATAAACGACGTTTATGGGTCAACTCACCCAATGGGTTGGTCTGGTCCATGAACTGTGACAACTGAGAAGAACCAAAGAATTCTTTGATACTTGCTACAACAGGACGAATATTGATCAATTGTTGCGGTGTCAATGTTTCTGTGTCTTGGATTGACATCCGTTCACGAACGACACGTTCCATCCGAGCAAGTCCGATTCGGAATTGATTTTGCAATAATTCCCCAACTGAACGAATGCGGCGGTTTCCTAAGTGGTCGATATCATCAACATTGCCGATACCTTCCATTAAATTGAAGAAGTAGCTCATAGAAGCAATGATATCCGCTGGACGTACTGTACGAACGGTCGTATCTGGATAGCCATTACCGATAACATTCACTTCTTGTTCTGGATCTTTTGGTGAAAAGACTTTGATGACTTGAACAGTCATTGGTTCTGTAACAACACCGTCTTCTGATGGGTAGTAAGTAACACTATTTAAACCATTATCGATAAAGGCACCTAATGTTTCCATCACTTGGTGAGTCAACACAGTTCCTTTTTCGACGATGATTTCGCCAGTTTCAGGATCAACCAATGTTTCTGCTAATGTCAAATTCAATAGACGTGTTTTCAAGTCTAATTTTTTGTTTACTTTGTAACGACCAACATTTGCTAAGTCATAGCGTTTTGGATCGAAGAAGCGAGCATTCAACAAGCTGCGTGAGCTGTCAGCCGTTTTGGGTTCGCCTGGACGCAGACGTTCGTAAACATCTTTCAGTCCTTCTTCTGTCCGAGAGTCGCTTGCATTTTTGTGCAAGTCTTTTTCGATTGTGTTGCGTAACGAATCACTGTCTCCAAAAATTTCAAAGATCGTGTCATCTGAACCAAACCCTAAGGCACGCACTAACACAGTCAAAGGAATCTTCCGAGTACGGTCAATACGTACATAAGAGATGTCTTTCGCATCTGTCTCCATTTCTAACCACGCACCGCGGTTAGGGATCACAGTTGAGCCGAATCCTTCTTTTCCGTTCTTATCGACTTTCCCATGGAAATAAACACCTGGTGAACGGACTAACTGAGAAACGATGACCCGCTCTGCCCCATTGATGATAAACGTACCTTGTTCCGTCATTAATGGAAAATCGCCAAAGAAGACTTCTTGTGACTTGATTTCGCCAGTTTCACGGTTTGTTAAACGCAATGTGACATGCAAAGGTGCCGAATAGTTGGCATCATGTGCACGAGCTTCTTCCACTGTATACTTAGGTTCTTTCAATTCATAGTCTACAAATTCTAGGGACAAATTGCCGTTAAATCCTTCGATTGGCAAAATATCTTCAAACATTTCTCTTAGGCCCTCATCTAAGAACCATTGGTAAGAGTCGGTTTGAATTTCAATCAAATTCGGTAATTCTAATACTTCACTGATCCGTGCGAAACTTCTACGTTCGCGGTGCTTTCCGTATTTTACTACGTGTCCAGCCAAGCTCTTCACCTCTTCATAAAGTCTTTCAAAAAGGCTATCCGATTATTTACAAAACTGTAACAAATATTAAATATATATTACAGAAAGCATTTTTTGCGGCTTTTAGGCAAAAAAAAACCAAAAATAGAACAGATGCAATGGGCATTTTCTACTTTTGTTTCCTTATTCCCAAGCCGAAACGGACAATATTTCGTTTCTGCTTTTTTCTTTCAGATAGTTTTTGCAACTCCTTATTATACAGATGAAGCACATTGATGTCAAGCTTTCATTGAAAGTTGCAACGCTTTTCCGATGCATGCAAATTCTAAGTTTTCTTTAAGAAAGGATTTTCTAAAATTAGAAAAAATGACGAGAAATTTCTTTGCATTTTCTTGTTTTCTTGCTATGCTAGCAAAAAAAGCATGAGCGTTACACGTGAAACATTTTGAAAGGAGCAACTATGACAACTAGAGAAAAGATTTTGGCATTGTTGCAACAAGAAACCTCCGTTTTATCCGGAGAAAAAATTGCCCAAAAATTGGACATATCACGGACTGCCGTCTGGAAAGCGATTAAAGAATTAGAGAAAAAAGGCTACCGCTTTGAACATTCAGCCAGCGGCTATCGCTATTTATCAGCAGATCGTTACGAACAACGCACGTTACAGGAAGCACTGCCGATGGTAGCAACGATCCAGATCGCTGACCAAGTTGAGACCACGATGAAAGAAGCAAAGCTAGCTGCTTTATCTGAACTTTCGACTCCGGCTCTATTTTTAGCAGAAACACAGGTAGGCGGGCATGGTCGATTCAATCGTCCTTTCTTTTCACCCAAAGGAAAAGGAATCTATATGAGCTTATTGCTGAAGCCAAATCATACCTTCAGCGAGTTGCCTCAATACACATTATTGGCAGCGGTAGCTGTGGCACAAGCAATCGATGAGTTGACCGGCAAAGAAACACAAATCAAGTGGGTCAACGATATTTACTTAGAAGGAAAAAAAGTCTGCGGTATTTTATCTGAAGCCACTAGTGACTTTGAAAGTGGCCGCATCGCTTCGATCGTCATCGGCATAGGCATCAACTTTGCGATCCCTCAGACAGCTTTCCCAGAAGATATCCAGCAAAGGGCAACCTCTCTCTTTCCAACTGGGGAAGCTCCTGTCAATCGTGCGCGCTTGATCGCAGCAGTATGGACACGCTTCTTTGACTTGTTGGATCAATTACCGGCTGATGATTATCTAACTATTTATCGTCAGAAATCATTTGTTCTTGGTAAAACCGTTTGCTTCACACAACAAGGCATCCGCTATGAAGGAGTCGCAGAGTCCATCACTGCTACTGGTGAATTAGTGGTTCGGACAACAGATGATGTCAAAGTCCTTTCTTCTGGTGAAATCAGTCTGGAGAAATATTCTTAGCAGCATTTTTTTCAAAAAACCAAACAAAGACCCGTCAGATCAAGAAAGACTGCTCTTACGATGCAGCCATTCTTTGTCTGACGGGTTTTTGTCTTGCTATTTAGTGAACGAGCATTTGCCAGATCAGGCATAAAATTAGGCCTAGAGCATAGCTACTGTTAAATAAAATCATGTTTTTGATTGAATAACCAAAGCTTCTTGGGTGAGGCAAACTTGCTTGATGCTCTTTCAAGTTTTGGCGAATCTTCGGTAAGGTTAGAAAGACGAGTAAGATCGGCCACTGATAAAGACCAAACAAAAATCCGATCAAAATCGCACCGTAGGATGCCAGCATCAATCCTTGGAAAAGATGAATGCCGTTGGTCCGACCAATGTAATAAACCAATGTGTACCGGTGGTTCTCAATATCTGTTTCTAAATCACGCAAGTTATTTGCCAACATAATATTGGCAATCGTAAATACAAGGGGCAAGGATGCTAATACAATGGCACATACCGCCCACAGATGACCCACTAATCCGAAGGTTCCGGTCGCAAAATCAATGTCTAAATAAAAAACTTTTTGTGTGACAGTGTTCAGATAGATGGTGATGGCAAAAATACCTAATCCCATCGTCATTCCACTAAAGACTTCCCCCAATGGCATCCGAGATAAGGGAACCGGCCCAAAGGTATAAAACACCCCGATAAAGCATACGACTAATCCCATCAGCAATAAAAGCCAGCCTGTCATCCAAGTCAGATAAAGACCGATCAACAACGTTAGCGCCAACATGCCAAAAATCATGTTCCGTACAAGGGTTTCGGGAATCTTTTCCCGACCGATCACATTTTGTTCATACTTATAAACCTTAGACTTTGCTTTTTTGAAATCCATGTAGTTATTGATCGATGTTGTCGTTAAATCAAACAAGATCATCCCTACAAAAAATATAACGGTGTTCAATGGATGGAATTCATGGAAGTATACGAGAGAAAACAAGATTCCCATAATAAACGGAAAAATACTTGCAACCTTAGTCCGAATCTCAACAACTTCTAAAAATACTGCAAGAGACACAAGATCCCTCCTCTTATTTTAAATCGGCACGATCGCCCATCGTGTAACCTGATTCTTCAGACAGCTTAAAGGTATCTTTGATTCCATCCGTAACATAGACGATCCCTTCTTTCGTGATGAAGATCGCATCTGTTCCTTTGTCGGTGTGCTGCTCGATATATTCTAAACCAGCTTTGATCCCTTTATCAAAAACCACCGTCGTCAAACCATCGCCATCGATCGATTTATCTGTGATCACAGATACACTGGCAATGTCATTGTCATACGGATACCCTGTTTCTGAATCAAAGATATGGTGATAGGTTTTGCCGTCGACTTTCAAATAGCGTTCATAGATTCCTGAAGTGACCACCGTTTTGTTGGTTTCTTTGATACTGCCAATAATGGAACCGCGGGCTTCGTTGGGATCTTGGATCCCCACATTCCAAGGTTCGTCTTCACCACGATTGCTATGTCCTAACACATAGACATTGCCGCCTAAGTCAACGATTGCCGAGGTAACCCCTTGTTCCTTCAATACTTTGACTACTTCATCCGTGATATATCCTTTAGCGATCGCTCCTAAGTCAATGATCATATCTTTGTCTTTTAAATAGACGGTCTTCTCATCATCATTGAACTCAACTTTCCGATAATCGATATGTTTTAGTGCTTCATCAATTTCCGATTGTTCCGGTTTGCGAGCATCATCAAATCCAATCCGCCACAATTGGGTGATCGCACCGATAGCCATATTGAACCCGCCATTAGATTTTTTGCTATAGTCATAGGCATCCTTCAATAGAAAATAAATATCATCAGAAACTTTGACTGGTTTGATTCCAGCTTGGGCATTGATCTCGTCAACTTCTGATCCTGCTTGGTTGATCGTAATCTTGTCTCCCAATTCTTTGATGCGGGCAAACGCTGGTTTCATCGCAGATTCTTTGCCTTCATCGTAAATTCTGATGCGTGTATACGTGCCTAATAAAAATTCTTCTTGAAAATATGGTTCGTCTCTTAATTGAACAGTTTCTTTTTCACTGCCGCAAGCGGATAATATTGTGATAAAAAAAACAATCAATGCAAAAAACGGTAATTTCTTTTTCATGGTCTTCCTCTTTTCTGTTGTATTCAATTTTATTATAATAGCTTTTTTTTTCTAAAATGAAAAGGGTTGGCGCCAGAATCTTAGTTTCTTTTGCGATTCTTTAATCTCTTCTGTTTCTTTATCAGACAGAGGGAGTCCACGTAGGAAGGTTTTCTACTAGAATTTTTTTATTATTGGTAGGTTATTTAGCGCTTTTGAACATAAAAAAAGCGGTACTCTACATCAGAATACCGCTTGTTCATTTATGAATTATTCAGTGACGATGTTGTCCACTTGGATAGGTGTTTCGTCCCCTTTTTCTGCTGCGTTCAACAATTGTTGTGCATAGATCACGAAGCTGTGGAAGCTGTGTGTCGCACCAGAAACAACATCCATATCAGCAACTGAACCATCTTCAGCATTTACTGCTGTCACGAATGCTTCGTTGAAGTTTGGAATAAATTCTTCTGGGTTTGTACCAGATTTTGCTTTCATGTTTTCGTTGTATTCCGCATCATCTTTTTTAGATTTGCCATCTTCGTTAACATAGTCATAGTTAGATTCAGACACTTTGCCGTCTTTGACAGTGATTGAGAATGCTACACGGTAGCCATTTGAATAGTTCTTTTCTTCTAAGCTATACGTACCATCTTTCAAGTCTGCACCGTTGTCGATCTCGATTGTATCTGTGTTGCCTGCTTGAGCAGCTTGGATCAATTGTTGTGCATAGTTTTGGAATGAATCGAATGAGTGTGTCGCACCAGAAACAACTTCAATTGCTGAAGGGCTTTGTGCCGCAACCAATTCTTCATTGAATTTAGGAATAAATTCTTCTGGACTGATTCCTGCTTTGGCTTTCATGTTTTCGTTGTATTCCGCATTTTTTGTTTTTGATTCGCCGTCTGCATTGATGTTGTCATATTTAGATTCAGTGATTTTGCCATCTTTAACAGTGATTTCAAAAACTACGCGGTAATCGTTTGAATAATTTTTTTCTTCTAATTTATATGTGCCATCTTGCAATGGTGCTCCTGCGACTACTTTCGCTTCTGATTCAGAAGTTGCTGTTGCTGATTCGCTGCTAGCGACTTGTGAAGTACTTTCTTTTGTTGACGAAGAAGCTGACGTGTTGTTGTCAGATCCACAACCTGCTAATACTAACGCTGAGAATGAAAATACCGCCATACCTACCATTAATTTCTTTGCTTTCATAATGCTCCACCTTTTACTAATTATTTTCCCACAAAAAAAGTTTGTGATTCATCTAACATTTTAAAGTAAATTAGAAATATGTCAACCGCTTCCCTATAGCTTTTGTGAATATTTTTGAACTTTTTTTGATTTTCGCAAATTTTCACGAATTTCATGAAATATCGTATTTTCCTATCAGAAAAGTTAGACAAACGATGGATTTCTATATATAATAGGAACGATTGTGTATTTATTATCATAGATTATTTTTTTTAAGGAGAGATTTGCAATGGCAAAGAAAAGCATTGTCGTTGTCGGTGCAGGCTATGCCGGTGTTTCAGCAACCAAGTACATGGCAAAAAAATTGAAAAAAGACAATGATGTAGAAATAACATTGATCGATCGTCACTCTTATCACACCATGATGACCGAACTGCACGAGGTTGCCGGGGGACGTGTCGAGCCGACCGCAATCCAATATGACTTGCAACGTTTGTTTTCACGTAAGAAAAATGTTCGCTTAGTAACCGACACGGTAACTGCTATCGATAAAGAAAAGAAAGTCGTACAAACAAAACAAGGCAGCTATTCCTTTGATTACTTGATCTTAGGTATGGGTGGCGAACCAAATGACTTCGGCACTCCAGGAGTAAAAGAACACGGATTTACTCTATGGTCATTTGAAGATTCTGTTCGCATTCGTGAACACATCGAAAAAACTGTTGCTAAAGCAGCAATCGAGCCTGATGCAGCACTTCGTAAAGCAATGTTGACTTTCGTTGTCTGCGGTTCTGGCTTTACCGGTATTGAAATGATCGGTGAACTGATCGACTGGAAAGAGCGTTTGGCTGAAGACTACAAATTGGATCCAAGCGAAATCACGTTGAAAGTGGTCGAAGCAATGCCTACGATCCTTAACATGTTGGATCGTAACGATGCTGCCAAAGCAGAACGCTACTTGAAACAAAAAAATGTCGAATTAGTTCTGAACGCACCAATCGTTGAAGTGGCTGAAGATCACATCAAATTAAAAGATGGTTCAACGATCCCAACTTATACACTGATTTGGACAGCTGGTGTGAAAGGAACGAGCGACGCTGCAGACTTTGGTCTAGAAACTGCTCGCGGTTTCCGCCTTGTTGCTAACGAATATATGGAAGCAAAAGGTTATGAAGACAAAAATATCTATATCATTGGTGACTTGGTCTTCTATGAAGAATTTCCAAATACACCAACACCACAAATCGTTCAAGCCGCTGAACAAACTGGTCATACAGCTGCATCAAATATCGTCGCAGCGATCAAAGGTGGCGAAAAACACAAATTTAAAGGAAATTACCAAGGATTCATGGTGTCGATTGGCGCTAAATGGGGCGTAGCCAACTTATTCAATAAGATTCACCTTAGCGGTTTCTTAGCAATCATTATGAAACATATCGTCAACTTGAAATACTTCTTTGATATTCGTTCTGGCTACTACATGTTCCAATACTTGATGCATGAAATCTTCCATATCAAAGATGATCGGACAGTGGCGCGTGGTCATACTTCACGTTACGGAAACGTTCTTTGGAGTGTTCCACTGCGAATCTTCTACGGTCTGGTATGGTTCGTTGAAGCTTTCAAGAAAATTCTAGGTACAAATGGTGAAGTCTTTAAGCCAGGAACTTGGTTTGGCGAAGGTTCTTGGTTCCAAGGAAACAGCGTATTCCCTTGGACTTGGGAATATCAAACTGTTGCTGATGCAGCAAGCGGCGCGAGTGAAGCAGCTGACGCTGCCAGTGCGGCAAGCGGTGCAGGCGATGCTGCCGGCGCAGTAGCAACCCAAGCAGCTCACTTTGGTTTAAGTTATGCCTACGGCGAACAACCAATGGTCGTGATCGAAAAATCACCAGATTGGTTTACAAAAGTGATGCAATTTATTATGCCTAACAACGATGTAGCAATGTTCTTCCAAAAATTCATGGTCTTCTTTGAAATTGCTTTAGCTTTAGCATTGATGGCTGGTTTGTTTACTTGGTTAGTGAATGCAACGACAATTGTTTTAGTCTTGACATTCTGTATGTCAGGTATGTTCTATTGGGTTAACATTTGGTTCATCCCAGTAGCCTTTGCATTAATGAACGGTTCTGGCCGTGCCGTTGGTTTGGATCGTTGGGTGATCCCATGGTTACAACGTACACTTGGTAAATGGTGGTACGGTACACCGCGTTCCTTATACGGTAAAAAATAATCGCTTTTTAAACGAGACTGAGGCAGCCTGATCCTTTGATCAATGTCTCAGTCTCTTTCCAAGTTAAGCACTTTTTTATCTACTAGAAAAACCTTCTCTTAAAAGTAGTAGAAAACCAGCGGATTATGCTAGAATGAGACACAGAACTTCAAAGGAGTCTTTCTGATGAAAGTAAAAGAATTTATCCGTCGTGCCCACCTGAAGCCTTGGGACGGGGTCATCATTCTGGTACTGATACTTAGCTCGTTTTTACCAATTTTGATTTTTGGGCAATCACAAAGTACCCCTACTGCCGCCAAACAAGCTGTTTTGCGAGTTGATGGCAAGGAGATCAAAGAGTTTGATTTGATCGAAGGACAAGATAGCTACACGTATCGATACGAAGATCCAGATGGTGATTACAATCTCATTGAAATCGCTGGTGACCGCATCCGCATCAAAGAAGCTGACTGTGGCGATCAAATTTGCGTCCGCCGCGGCTGGGCCTCAAAAAATGGCGAAACAATCGTATGTTTGCCACATAAATTAGTGATCGAAGTTCGTGCAACAGATGGGAGTGAGACAGACGATCTAATCTACTGATCGTGATACTATGAGTCGTTTACAGAAAATCATTTTCATCTCATTATTAGTTGCTCAAGGAGTCGTTATCGGTTTGATTGAAAATATGATTCCGTATCCTTTTGCCTTTGCTCCCGGAGCTAAATTAGGTTTGGCCAATCTGATCACGATCATTGCTTTGTTCACTATGCCTAAACGAGACAGTTTTTTGCTGATATGGCTACGTTTAATCTTAACTACACTCTTAGGCGGAACTGTTTCAACATTCTTATATAGTATGAGTGGTTCACTTTTGAGCTATTTCGGTATGTTGCTAGTAAAACAACTAGGACCTAAGCGCGTCAGCATTATCGGGATCAGTGCAGCTGGTGGTTTTTTACACAATGTTGGCCAATTGGTCACAGCTTCTTGGATTGCTCAATCCTGGAGTGTCATGCTTTACCTACCCGTTCTCGCATTTTTCGGTATTCTATCAGGGATCGCCATCGGCATCGCCGCCAACTATCTTTTGCAAAGAGTAGACACATTACGGCGATTTCAGCTTGATTATGAACGGCAAACCAATGTCAAGTGGCGTTCTGATTCAAAATAAAGGAGTCATTTATGAAACTTCATCCAATGTGGCAAGCATATCCTGCGTTGCAAAACGATTTATCTGAATCGCTGCAATTAATGGAACAATCCTTGAAACTAAAAAATAAAGCAGTAGAACAAGCGATATTAGCGATGATCCATTCTGGCGGCAAGATGCTCCGCCCGGCCTATCAGTTGTTGTTCTCTGAATTCGGAGAAGAGAAAGATTCTCAAAAAGCAGTAGCACTATCCGCAGCGATCGAAATGCTCCATACTGCTTCACTGATTCATGATGATATTGTTGATCAAGCCGATACTCGGCGAAGCTTGCCTACTATCCGTGCACAATTCGGTAATGATG
The DNA here is from genome assembly GCF_005234805.1 of Enterococcus sp. ARL09-542. Taxonomy (NCBI): domain Bacteria; kingdom Bacillati; phylum Bacillota; class Bacilli; order Lactobacillales; family Enterococcaceae; genus Enterococcus; species Enterococcus sp. ARL09-542. The sequence goes on along the minus strand of NZ_QPQX01000013.1, from coordinate 47,671 downwards.
TCGCCGTTTACGCGGGTGATTATCTCTTTGTATGCTGTTTTAAACTACTGGCGGATTACGCTGGTTCTCTCAAAAGTCTGCAAATCAATTCTCGCAGCATGGAAACAATTTTAGCTGGAGAATTAGGACAAATGAGCAAACGCTACGACCTGAATGTGACGATTGAGGACTATCTGGAAAACATTTCTGGTAAAACAGCTGAACTGTTTGCTCTAAGCTGCTTTATCGGGGCTTATGAAAGTGGGGCTTCTCTACGTTTAGCCAATCAGGCAAAAACGATTGGTCAATCCATCGGGTTAGCATTTCAAATCATGGACGATATCCTTGATTACAGCCAAAGCGAAAGTGCCTTGGGTAAGCCTGTCCTTGAAGATGTCAAGCAGGGGGTCTACTCACTGCCGTTGTTGTTGGCACTGAAAAAAGAGCGGGCAGTGCTAACACCATTACTGGAGAAAAAAGCCGAGATGACCGATCAGGAAGCGCAGCAAGTCTACCAAATCGTTCACAACAGCCATAGCGTTGAAGAAGCACATCAATTAGCTGCTCGTTATACAAAAAAAGCCCTGCAAGGAATCAAGAAATTACCTGATCCTGGAAAAAATACCAAAGACTATTTGTATCAGATCACAAACCAAATCCTAGCTCGCACAAATTGAGTGGTTTTTCTATAAATAATAGTTTGATAAGTGATTTAGAGGTAGCTGCTTTCAACTAGCTGTCTTTCAGACAAAAAAGAACGATCTCCGATTGATTAGACGACACGTCTTCTATAATCGGAGATCGTTCTTTTTCTTTACTTCACTTTCTCTTGACTGTTTATCGCATTGTAACGAACTCTTCTGCTCCAGTCGGATGGATTGCAACGGTATTGTCGAAATCTGCCTTAGTTGCTCCCATTTTGATGGCGACGGCGAATCCTTGCAGCATTTCATCAACACCAATTCCAATACCGTGTAGACCAATGATCTTCTCTTCTTTTCCTAAACAAACAAGTTTCATTTCACATTTTTGACGATAGTCATTCAATGCAAAGTACATTGGTGTAAAGCGTGAATGATATACTTTGATTTCTTCTTCGCCATATTTTGCGATTGCAGCTTCCTCTGAAAGACCGATCGTTGCAATTGGTGGGTGCGTAAAAATGACTGTCGGCACCAGATCATAATCTAAATGTGCCTCAGTTTGACCATTGAACAATCGTTCAGACAAGCGACGACCCGCTGCAATCGCTACTGGCGTCAACTCTAATTTGCCGATCACATCTCCAACTGCAAAGATCGATTCAGCAGTCGTATTTTGGTACTTATCAACAATGACAAAGCCTTTTTCATCTAGAGAGACATCTGTATTTTCCAAACCAAGGTGTTGGGTATTGGGCACTCGTCCCCCAGCAAACAATACACAGTCCCCCGTCAGTGTTTGACCATTTTCAAAGAAAACCGTATATTGTCCATCACGTTCTTCGATCCTTTCAGCTACATAGCCGGAATAAAGGTCCATTCCTGCTTCTCGATAAATTTCTACTAAATTATCAGTTAACATATGATCAAACGCCCGTAATGGACGTTCTTTACGATAAGCCCAAGAAACGTGACTGCCAAATTGCTGACTCATTCCGCTAAGTTCTGCCGCAATGTACCCTGCTCCTAAGACGATCATTTCTTTAGGCACTTCTTCTAAGGCAAAAAAGCCATTGGAATCAATCGCATGTTCACCACCAGGAATTGACATGACACTAGGTTTTCCTCCTGTAGCAATTAAGATCTTTGGCGCTCTGTATTCTTGTCCATCGACCGTCACAGTATGGTTATCCACAAACTGTGCATAACCGTGGATAACTTCTACTCTGTTGCTATCTAAGCCTTTTTGATATGCTGTGTGTAAAAAATCAATATATTTTTCACGGTTATCCACAAGTTGCTTGAAATCAAATTTATCCACATGTGGATAAATACCATAGCTCGTGGCATCACGCTTAATCATTTCTAACATTTCACTTGCTTGCCACATCACTTTTTTGGGTACACAGCCCACATTGACACAAGTACCCCCCAGCTCATTGCCTTCAATCAATAAAACTTTGGCTCCATGCATTCCTGCACGGTTAGCAGAAGCAATCCCGCCACTGCCACCGCCAATCACTATGTAATCATACTCTTGCATTATTGGTCTCCTCCTTAGGAACAACTTCATTTTGGTGTATATCGAAGGATTTTTCAAATCTTACAAAAAAATGCGACAGAAAGCACCGAGTCAATGATAAAGGGAGAGGAACATAACATGTACGAAATTCAAACTCGCTTTTAGCACAGTGCGCTACCCCTCGAATCTCATTATTTTTCCTTTATCAGCCTTGGATACTTCTGTCACAGTTTTTATTTTTTCTTCCGGATCATGTCGCCAACCTGAACAGGTTCAGCGACGGGCATCGTTAGAAGCATCATCGGATTTGGTGCGCGATCGATCGATTCACCGTCTTCATTATACATGACTTCCACCTTTTGATGGAAATGATGGAATCCAGGTCCATAAAACTCGATCTCGTCCCCCACCGAAAACAAATTCCGCTGCCGGATCGTGGCCATCTTTGTTGCGTCATCATAGGCCATGACTTCCCCGATAAACTTGTATTGCGGGATTTTACGCCGAGGACCAAATAATTGCTCATTTTCACTCGGTGTATGGTAATAAAATCCGGTAGCTAGTTCTCTTTGCGCTACCTTCCATAATTCATCAATCCACTCTTGTTTGCAGACATAGTTCTCTGGATCTTCCATATAACTGTCAACTGCCGCTTTGTACACATTCGCAACAGTTGAAACATAGTGGATCGATTTCATCCGTCCTTCGATCTTAAAACTATCGACGCCGTTTTCAATCAAGTCAGGAATATGTTCGATCATGGACATGTCGACTGCACTCATTGAGAATTCTTCTTCGATCGTTCCATTCTTTGTCAAACTCTTTCTTTCTTGTGCAAAAGGCATATCAAAAAGATCATATTTCCAACGACAAGATTGTGAGCAACCACCACGATTGGCATCTCGCATCGACATGTGATTGGACAATGTACAACGTCCAGAATAAGAGATACACATCGCCCCATGAATAAAAGCTTCAATCTCCACACTCGTATTTTTGCGGATTTCGGCGACTTCTTCCATGGATACTTCTCGAGCCAAGACAACTCGCTCAAGCCCTTCTTCTCGCCAAAATTCTAGCGTTTCATAATTTGTCGCGGAAGCTTGCGTTGAAAGATGGATCGGCAATCCTGGTGCTTCTGTCGCACAGATCTCGATCAAAGCAGGATCAGACACGATCACCGCCGAAATTCCCACATTCCGCAATTGACGGAAAAATTCCCCAGCTCCTTCTTGATTGCCTTCATGGGTGACCATATTTGCTGCTACATATACTTTAGCATTATGAGCTTTAGCAAATGCAACCCCTTCAGCCATCTCTTCATAGGTAAAGTTTCCGGCACGACTTCGTAAGCCATAGGCGTTGCCGCCTATATAAACAGCATCCGCCCCGTAATGAATGGCTGTTTTTAATTTTTCTAATGTACCGGCTGGTGCCAATACTTCTGGCCGTTTCAATTTTTGTTTGACTGTCATTTCCATTGCTCCTTACTTGATATCCTCTGGATTGATCGCATAAAAACCGGTATCTAACCCCCGTTGAGCTGGATGTAGCTGACGTACTTGTTCACTCAAGCTAGCTGCTTGTTCAGCAGTCCATGTGCCTTCAGTAAGCAATTGCTTCGCCTGTGCAAAACAAGCTACGATCGAGACAAACGCTGTCCCTGGAGTAAATAAACCGTCTAACTTCCAAGTCTGGTACCCCGTTTCAAAAAGAGACTGCAATTCATTCATCAAATTGATGTCATTATTGGCGAAAATATGCGTGCCATGACTGTCTTCATAAATCGAGTAGTGGGTATCCTCCTTCTTGGGTTCTGATAAAAATAAACCTCGCTCACGAGATTTTTCATCTTCCTGTTGCGTATAATTATAATAATTTTGAAGCAATGGACGTTTCGACTGATGGATGCACGTTGCCCCATAGACAAGCACTTCCGCAGGAATCGTTAGCTGTGGTGCTAAAACTGTCATTTCTCCAAAGGGGACTTCTCTTGCTAAAACTGCTCCAATCGCCCCTTTTTGCCCCCAAAAATTGATTTGTCTAGCACTGGTGACCAGCGTCTCTCCATCGTATACAAACGGCAATGCCAATTCCGGATTCTTTTTCATACGATAAATGATTCCTGGATCGCCGATAGAAATTTTATCAACATGGTTGGCCTTCAAAAAAGCCAAGTATTCTGGAACTAGCGTCATTTTTTGCGGGTGCATGATGCCATTGACTGCCGCCATCGCTTGTTTTCCTTCTGCTTGCGCTAAGCGGATCAATTCGCTTTGTTCCTCTCGTGAGAAAGATGTCGGCAAACGCAAACCGAAAGTTTCTTCTCCGAAAAAAATAGTATCTACATAAGGTAAGAGCTGTTTTGCTTGTTCGATCGACTCCACCGTTGCGATAATCTCAACCATGATATTCCTCCTCTATAACTCACTAATAGTATCACAGGCAACACGGCTTTCCAAGACTTCCTTTTGAACTTTTTTCACTAAAAAAAGGAATACTCAGCGATGAGAACTGGTAATACAACTTTAACACTCTTTTAAATTTGTGAACTTTATGAGTTTTTATCTCCAGTTCAATTGTTCGAATTCCAACAAATACTATTTGCCCACAAAAAAACTATCCAAGCAGCAAACGATGGTTCAGCCTGCATTCTGCTGACCATCAGTCGTTTGCTAGTTAGATAGTTTTATTTTTCTTTATGAGCTTATACTTGTTGAAGAATACGAGATTGGCCTTCTCTTACATTCAATGTAATTGAGCCTTTCGATGCCCCAATCGTCACCCGGTCACCTAAATGGATTTGTCCCGACAATAGTGCCTCGCTTAAGCGGTCTTCGACCTCTTTTTGCAATGCTCGACGAATTGGGCGAGCCCCATATTCTGGATCAAAACCAGCTTTACCGATGACATCAATCGCTGCAGATGTGATCTTCAGTTGAATGTCTTGATCACTGAGACGTTTGATGATCGCTTTACTCATGATTTTAACGATTTCATGAATTTCATCTTCACCTAATGAACGGAAGACAACTGTTTCATCCACCCGATTCAAGAACTCAGGACGGAATGCTTTCTTGAGCTCTTCGAGAATCCGTTTTTGCATCGCTTGATGGTCTTTGCTAAGATCCACCACATTGAAACCTACATTCTTTTCTTCACGAATCTGTTGTGCGCCGATATTTGAGGTCATAATCAGGATTGTATTACGGAAATCGACTTTCCGCCCTTTGGCATCTGTCAAATGACCATCATCAAGGACTTGTAAGAGAATATTGAAGACATCTGGATGAGCTTTTTCCACTTCATCTAGTAAAATCACTGAATAAGGTTTTGAACGAATCTTTTCAGTTAATTGTCCACCCTCATCGTAACCAACATAACCAGGAGGGGAGCCAATCAAACGACTTGTACTGTATTTCTCCATAAACTCAGACATATCCACACGAACGAGTGAATCCTCACTGCCAAACATTGCTTCTGCCAAGGCTTTTGCCAGCTCTGTTTTTCCGACACCCGTAGGACCTAGGAACATGAATGAACCAATTGGACGATTCGGATCTTTTAGACCACTACGTGCTCGACGAATCGAACGTGCGACTGCTTTCACAGCTTCTTCTTGACCAACAACTCGCTGATGCAGGATTTTTTCTAGATCGAGAAGCCGTTCACTTTCTTTTTTCTCCATTTGCTGTAAAGGAACGCCCGTCCATTGCGACACGACTGCCGCAACATCTTCGCCAGTGACACTGTCTGCGTAGCCGGAAGCTTCTTTCACTTCCATGAATGCAACTTCAGTCAACTGCTGGGTCAATTTCTTCTCTTTGATGCGCAAACGAGCTGCAGCTTCAAAGTCTTGTTGGCGAATCGCTGCTTCTTTTTCTTCAATCAGATTGGCGATTTCATTTTGCAAATCGGCCAACTCAGAACTTTCGTCTGTTTTATCCAAGCGCACTTTTGCTGCCGATTCGTCCATCAAGTCAATGGCTTTGTCCGGCAACTGCCGTGAATTGATATAGCGTACCGACAATTGGACAGCGGCATGCAGGGCATCATCTGAAATCTCTACGCCGTGATGCTCTTCATAACGGGGACGTAATCCTCGTAAAATTTCTTCTGCTTCTTCTGGCGTTGGCTCATCCACTTGAACACGGGCAAACCGTCTTTCCAATGCAGAATCTTTTTCGATATACTTTTGATATTCATCTAAGGTCGTAGCACCAATTGTTTGTAATTCTCCGCGGGCTAATGCAGGTTTTAATATATTCGATGCATCGATAGCACCTTCCGCACCACCAGCACCAATCAGTGTATGCAGCTCATCAATAAATAAAATGATCTGTCCATCTTGGTAAATTTCGTCGATGATTTTCTTCATTCGATCTTCAAACTCACCGCGATATTTCGTGCCAGCTACTAAAGCACCCATATCTAACATCATTAAGCGTTTGTTCTGCATATCTTCTGGTACTTCACCGTGAATGATTTTTTGTGCCAATCCTTCAGCAATAGCTGTTTTACCAACCCCCGGTTCCCCTACTAAAACAGGGTTGTTTTTGGTCCGGCGGCTTAGGATTTGAATCAATCGTTTCACTTCTTTTGCTCGACCCACTACTGGATCTAAGCGTTTATCTCTTGCCAATTTTGTTAAATCTCGAGCTAGTGAGTCCAGCGTCGGCGTTCCTTGTGCTTTTCCTTGAGGACGACGACGACCCGCACCACCGGCATTTTTTGTGTCATTGATACCCATTTTTTTCTTTAATAACTGCCGCATTTTAGCCAAACTCAAACCTAAGTTCAACATGATTCTTGAGGCTAAAATATCTTCATCCCGAAGCAATCCTAACAAAAGATGCTCTGTGCCGATTTGAAGAGCGCCTAAACGCTTAGCTTCATCTCCAGCGTAAGCAAATGTTTGCTTCGCTCGTGGGGAATAGGCTAGATAGGCATTCTCTGGATATTGGCGAACAGTTCCGTAACCTGTTAAATGCTCGATTTCTTCGCGAATATCATTTTCAGTGATATTCATTTCCCGTAACGTTTTGCCGGCAATGCCATTTTGTTCAATGACTAAGGCAAGCAAGATGTGTTCTGAACCTACGGACTGATGTTTAAAGTACTTTGCTTCTTCCTGTGCGATCGTCAGCACAGCTTTCGCTCGTTGTGTAAATAGTTCATCCATCTCATTCACTTCCTGTCTTCATAACTTAAACGTTCTAAAATTGCATGGAGCAAGTCTGCTCGTGTTCGATTTTCATAAGGAGAACGTCCTAATACTGACTTCGCAATGACGGTCAACAATAAATTGCCCTCACGCTTCGACAGGATTCCTTCCTCATAAAGTTTTTGGATTATTGCATAAGCATCTTTTTCCGAGATGGTTTCATCAAATAATTGATTCATTTCTTCAAGGTAGTGGTGGTTATCCGTGATCTTTACTTTTTCGATACGGATATATCCTCCGCCTCCACGTTTGCTTTCAACAGTATACCCTCTTTGAATAGTGAAACGGGTATTGATCACATAATTTATTTGTGAAGGCACACAATTGAATAAATTCGCCATTTCAGCTCGGCGAATCTCGATTGTTTCGCTGTCTTCAAGAATTTTCTTCAAATATGCCTCAATCAAATCGGAAGTGTTATGATGATTCAATTCATTCCCTCCCTTGACTAATTCTGACCTTCATTATACCCAATTTTTGAAAACTTGAAAAGATGTACGCCTAGAGATGCGGAATTACTAAAAGAAACTTAAACAGCTAGCTCTTTTTTCGCATCACAAAAAAACTATCCGCATCTTCAAGTGGTTACTTCTACAGTCTTTGGTTGCCATCTCACTGCGACCTATAGAGTAAACTTAAAAATCATTCGGATAGTTTTTTCAGCTATTGATTAATCTTCAGAGCTCGTTGAACTCGTACTTGTTGATTCACTGCTAGCGGAGGATTCACTCGTAGAGGACTCTGATTTTGGTCCTTTAGAAATAGTAACATTTACTGAAGAACCAACAGCCACCGAAGTCCCTTCACCTGGCGAAACATCTGTGACTTCTCCAGCCGGAACAGAATCATTGTAGCCCGATTCTTCTTTGATCGAATATTTTAACCCAGCCTCATTTAGTGCTGCTACAGCATCATTTCGACTCTGTCCAATGATTCGTGGCACATTAACCATCTCTTGACCGCTGCTGACTGTCAGCGTGATAACAGTTTGAGAGGTAATGACTGATTCTCCTGCTCCTGGCGCTTGATTAATGACAGTCCCCACCGGTTCATCGCTTGGCGCTGATTGTTCATAAATATTTTCGGTTGGAACTCCTTTTGAGGTCAATGCCGCCCGTACATCTTCGATTCGCTGACCATAATAGTCTTCCATTGCAAACGATTCAGGTCCCGTGCTGACTACAAAAGTAATGTCATCCTCTTTCGGAGAAACTTTCTCGCCGACATCTGGTGATTGGCTAATGATCAGACCTTCTCCGATAGCATCACTGGATTTGGTCTCTTCTTTGATTTGGTCTTCTGAAAAACCTAACTTGATCAACTCGGCTTTTACATCTTCAAAATTTTTCTCTTCATAGTTTTTTAAGGTGATTTTTTCAGTCCCTGAGCTGATATACAAAGTGATCTCGCTATTTTTTTTGACTTCGGTTCCTTCTTGTGGATCCGTTTTAACGACATTGCCTTCTTCAATCTCATCGTCAGCAATTTCTTCGGTTTCATCAGCAACTTTTAATCCTGCTGCTTCCAGCTTTTCTCGAGCAACGGTCTCTGTGTCTCCGCTGACTTTAGGGATCTCAACATCGCCGCGCCCTCCGCCAAAAACAAAATAGCCGCCAATGACCAGCAGCGCTGCAATAACTAGTATTGGCAGGATCAGCCACCATTTCTTCCGCTTCTTCTTTGGTTTTTCTTGTTTCTGGTCTGCGGTCTCTTCTACTTCTGGCTCCGTCACTGCCGGTTCTGCAGGCTGTTCAGCTATCATTTCATCGGTAATAGGGGTCAGCGCTCGAGTTTCATCGTTTAGCGCATGTGGCTCCCACCTTGGTTCATTCAAGCGCTCAGGTGACAGGGCTGTTGAAAGATCTTCTCGCATTTCATCAGCGGTCTTATAACGATCGGCTTGCTCTTTCGCTGTTGCCTTTAATACGACATTCTCTAATGATTGAGGAACATTTTTATCATAGATACGAATAGAAGGGATCTCATCTTGAAAATGTTTTAAGGCAATTGTGACAGCGGACTCACCATCAAAAGGAACTTTCCCCGTCAGCATTTCATATAGGATGATTCCAATCGCATAGATATCAGATTGGTTAGTAGCCATACTTCCCCGTGCTTGCTCTGGCGATAAGTAGTGCACAGAGCCTAACATCGAGTTGGTTTGGGTGATCGATGTTTCCGATAAAGCAATCGCGATCCCGAAATCCGTGATCTTAACGACGCCTTCTTCATTGATCAGAATGTTTTGTGGTTTCAAGTCCCGATGAATGATTCGATGTTGGTGAGCCAATGCCACTGCTGACAAAATTTGTTGCACGATATCGACAATCTGTAGATAAGGAACTGGGTAATGGGTTTGAATATATCGCTTCAAGTCCATGCCTTTGACATATTCCATCACCAAAAACTGCATCCCATCTTCTTCGCCTACATCATACACTGTTACGATATTGGGATGAACCAACTCTGTGGCAGCCAATGCTTCACGCTGAAAGCGGCGAATCGCATTTTTATCATTTTGGAAGTCAAATCGCAATACTTTGACGGCAACTTCTCGATCAAGAATCAAATCATGAGCCAGAAATACATTTGCCATGCCGCCACTGCCGATATTGCCAATGATTTTATAGCGGCCATTTAACTTTTTCCCTATTTCAATCATGGGTAGTTCCTCCAACTTTGATCAGTAACACTGTGATATTATCGACTCCGCCTTGTTGATTGGCTGCATCGATCAACTGCTGAACCGCTTCTTTAAGGGACGACGCGCCTTCAATGATGGCTGCGATCTTTTCATCTGCCAACATGTTTGTCAGTCCGTCTGAGCAAAGAAGCAAGTAATCACTTTCAGCAAAATAATGAATCGCTACATCTACTTCTACTGTATTAGGCATTCCAACAGAACGAGTCAAAACATTTTTGCGTGGATGGTTCAGTGCCATTTCAGCAGTAATTTGGCCAGATTTCACCAATTCATTGACAAGAGAATGGTCTTCAGTAATTTGTATCAACTCATGATCCCGCAAAATATAGGCGCGGCTGTCGCCAACATTCGCAATCGTAAATTGATCCTCAAAGAGTGCTACAGCAATGATCGTTGTTCCCATGCCATTCAGCGCCTCATCCTCGATGCCTTTTTCATAGATCGAGACACTTTCTGCCTGGATTTTTTGGATCAGCCATTGAGCAGCCTTTTCACTATCTGTCAATTCTGTTTTTTCCCAAGCGGTTCCCAAGCCACTCACAGCCTGACGACTCGCTACATCACCTGCCCGATGTCCTCCCATCCCATCAGCTAAGATCGCCAATGTGATACTTTTTTTGTTGACATACACAGCAGCAAAGTCTTGGTTCGTATTCCGACGTTTACCAACATCTGTTTGAAAATGGATTTCCAACTTCTTTTCACCTCATTACTTTTTGCGAAGGCAGCTTATGAAAAAGCCATCTGTCATAAAATCTTGCGGATAAATCGTTAGCATCTGATCATTGATATTCGCAGCAATATCAGCATTTACCGATACATCGATTCGTTCGAATTCTGGATGATCCGCTAAGAATGCCTCCACTACTGCCTGATTTTCTTCTAGCATTATAGTGCATGTACTGTAGATCATTATACCCGAATTTTTTAGCGTTGGGGCGGCACTTTCTAAAATCGCTAACTGAATTTCGGGTAAACGCTCTAGATCAGCTGCCTGCTTGTTGTATTTGATGTCTGGTTTACGACGCATCAATCCTAGACCGGAGCAAGGAGCATCCACTAAGATTCGATCAAACTGTTGTTCCTCAAAATGTTGAGCGACTTCCCTTGCATCCATCACTTCCGCTTGAACCACCTCTGAGACCGCAAGTCTTTCAGCATTTTCAGTGATCAATTTAACTTTATGAGGATGAATATCCAATGCAGTGACTTTCCCACCTGCTTCTGCAGATAGAAAGGACGCGATATGGGTTGTTTTACCTCCAGGCGCTGCACAAGCATCCAATACTTGGTGCTCTGGTGCAATGTGCAGTGCCGGTGCTACTAACATCGAACTTTCATCTTGTATTGTCAATAATCCGTCATGATATAAAGAAGAGCCGGCTAAAAATCCTTTATCAGCCACAATCCCATACGGAGATAGTTGGCTTTCTCGAGCTTCGATTCCTTCTTCCTGTAGTTGAAGGATGGCTTCGTTGCGAGTAATTCTTTGTAGATCAAGGCGTCCACTAGCATGGCTAGGTACTAGTAAAGACAGCCCTAACTCCCGGGTTTTATCGCTGCCGATCTGCGCTACGAATCTTTCAGTTAGCCATAATGGCATACTGATTTCTATAGCTAACCGCTCCAAGGGATCTTTGATTTGATCAAGTGCCGGCACACCCTCTCTTTGAATCGTACGCAACACGCCGTTAACAAATTTTCCGATTCCTGGATTTCCTTTTGCTTTCGCGATTTCCACGGCCTCATTTAAAATAGCATGATTAGGTACTTTGTCCAAGTACAGCATTTGGTAAAGAGAAAGACGCAATAATGATCTGACCCATGGATCGACTTTTTTTGCATTCTTGATAAAGTTCGCTAAATAATAATCCAATAGCAGCTGCCGACTAATGGTTCCATAGACCATTTCTGTCAATAAACGTCCATCTTTATCATTTAAACGGCCTTGATTCATCAGTTCTCTCAATAATAAGTTCGAATAGGCACCGCCTCTTTCGATACGAACTAAGGCCTCTAATGCAACAAAGCGAACAGTATATTGGATTTTTCCTATTTTACGCTTCATGAGTACCAACCTTATCACCTAGTTGAATGTGTTGCCCAGTGCCATTTAGAAAAGCCGCAATGGATTGACGACCTTTTCCAGCTGGTTGTAGCTCTTCTAAAGCTAAAACTGTCTGTTGACCACAAGCGATCCATAGCGCCTTTTTCGTTCGTTGTATGATGGTTCCTGGCGCGGCATCTGTTGTTTCATCGACTACTGCTACTGACCAAATCTTCCAACGGCTCCCTTGGTAAGTCGTGAAAGCAATTGGCCACGGTCGCATCCCTCGGACCTGATTGTCGATCTCCTGTGCTGTCTTTGTCCAATCAATTGCTTCTTGTTCTTGCGTAATATTGGGGGAGAATGTTGCCTGCTCTTCAGCTTGAGGCATTGGTTTCAGTTCTCCTGATAGGATCTTAGGTAATGTTTTCAGCAGTAATTCTTTACCCAATAAACTTAATTTCTCAAACATAGTCCCCACATCGTCTTGATTAGTGATCGGCAGTTTAGCTTGAGAAAAAATACCCCCAGCATCCATTTTTTTAATCATTTCCATGATGGTGACACCTGTTTCCGGTTCGCCTTTCATGATGGCATAGTGCACTGGGGCACCACCCCGATACTTTGGTAATAAGGAGGCATGGACATTGATCGCTCCAAATTTTGGTACTTGCAACAGCTTTTCCGGTAAAAATTGGCCAAAGGCCGCAGTGACTAAAATGTCTGGTGCTAATTCTTTGATCGTTTCCATTTCAGGTGAACCGCTGATTTTTTCTGGTTGCAAAACCAACAATTGGTGCTTCAATGCTGCTTCTTTGACAGGCGTTGGCGTGATTACTCGTTTTCGACCTACGGGCCGATCCGGTTGGGTCACTACCGCTGCAATTTCATAGCCTTCTGCCAGCAATCCTTCTAAGATTGGTACAGAAAACGCGGGGGTTCCCATAAAGACAACTTTAGTCATTTTCGTGTTCCTCCATATATTGTTCTAGTTCAGATTCTGGGATCTTATCGATCATTTTATCAATAAATAAGACACCATTCAGATGATCAATCTCATGCTGGACAGCCCGAGCCAAGTAGCCAAAAGCTTGAACCTCCATTTCTTCTCCTTCACGGTCAAAGTAGCGAACCGTAATCTCATCTGCTCGCTTGACCGTACCATAGGTATGAGGAATACTCAAGCACCCTTCTACATCAACAGATTCTCCTGATGACTCGATGATTTCTGGATTAATCAGTTCGAAACGATCCTCTTCATCTACTTCAACGATTGCCACTTGCAGGTTTTTACCAATCTGAGGGGCCGCAATACCTACGCCGTCATGCGCCACCATTGTTTCATACATGTCTTCTAGTAGTTGTACCAGCTCATCTGTAATCATAGATACCGGTTTTGGTTTTCGACGAAGCTGATCGTCGGGATGAATAATAATCGGATAGCGCATAATATCTCCTTTAAATAAAATTCAACGGTTCTTGGTCAATGGAAACATAGAGTCCTTTTCGCTGATCGATCTGACTTTGTTCCAATAACCGGGTCAACAGTTCAGGCAAATGTGGTTCATTTTTGTATTTAATAATCAGTTGGTAGTAATAGCGATTTTTGACACGCATGATCGCGCTAGGTGCCGGTCCAAGCAAAATACTTTGACCCGATAATTCTTTTTGTACTTCTTGGTAAATGGCAAACATCTTTTGGGCAGCTGCCTGCTCTTCGAGATGACTGCAGGTAATTTTTACCGTGTAGTAATAAGGGGGATATCCGCTTTGATGCCGAACCCACATTTCTTGTTGGTAAAAAGCTTCATAGTTTTGGGTTTGTGCTAGCTGAATCGCATAGTGTTCCGGATTAAATGTCTGAATGATTACTTCGCCGGCTTTCTCCGCCCGGCCAGCTCGGCCGCTTACTTGTGTCAGCAATTGAAATGTTCGTTCACTAGAACGAAAATCTGGCAGATTCAATGCTGTGTCAGCATTTAAGACCCCTACCAATGTAATATCCGGAAAGTCTAACCCTTTGGCAATCATTTGTGTTCCTAGTAAAATGTCTGCTTTCTTTTCGCCAAATAAAGTAAGTATTTTTTCATGTGCTCCTTTTTTGCGGGTAGTATCCACATCCATCCGCAATACCCGTGCTTCTGGAAATCTAGCAATTAGTTCTTCTTCAACTTTCTGCGTACCTGTTCCATAGTAACGGATCTTATCTGCATGACAACTAGGACAGCGGTGAGGGATCTTTTCTTCATGCCCGCAATAATGACAGCGCATCGTCTTGGTATCCATATGAAGCGTCAAAGAAATATCACAGTTCGGACAAGGCAGAACATACCCGCAATCACGACACATAACAAAAGAAGAATACCCGCGTCTATTCAGCAGCAAAACGATTTGTTCTTGTTTATCTAAGCGATCTTGAATTTTTTCCTGTAATTGGCGAGAAAAGGTCTGGTAGTTTTTGTTGGCAAATTCTTCCCGCATATCTACTACATTGATCTGCGGCAAACGAGCACTGAGTTTTGCTCGTTGATTCAAACGCAACAATTGATAAACGCCTTTTTGCGCCCGAGCCCGTGACTCGAGAGAGGGAGTGGCACTCCCCAAAACAACAGGACAATGATGATATCCTCCGCGCCATATCGCTAAATCACGCGCATGATATCTTGGTGCCTCCTCCTGCTTATAGCTTGCTTCATGTTCCTCATCGACAATAATGACGCCAATGTTTTTTAAAGGAGCAAAAATAGCTGAACGTGCGCCGACTACTACTTGGGCTTCTCCCCGTTCAATTTTTCGCCATTCATCATATTTTTCCCCTTGTGACAGTCCACTGTGAAGCACAGCCACAGCGTTACCTAAGCGGCTCTTGAATCGTTCCACCATTTGTGGGGTTAAAGCAATCTCTGGCACCAGCATAATGGCAGTCTTTTTTTGTTCCAACAGCTCAGCGATCGTTTGAAGATAGACTTCTGTCTTCCCACTGCCAGTGATGCCTTCTAAAAGAAAGGTTTGTGCCTCTTGTCTTTTTGCTGCTGACAGAATTTTTGAAACCGCATCGGTTTGTTCTTCGTTCAATGCTAATGCTGCAGTTTGGGGAAATGATCGATCTTTGAAGGGGTCCCGATATGTCTCAACCTCATGAAATTCAAGCCAGCCTAATGCTTGCCCTTGATTCAAGACAGCTGTCGAAATGCCTGCTTCTGCAAAAAATGAAACAGGAAGCTGATCAGATTCTTGTAAGACTGTCAATAGTTGTTGTTGCCGTTTAGCCCCTTTCCTGATTTGCTTCATTGCCTCTGGAATTGCTTCTGGAGAGATCAGGCGTTTCACCATACGGATTTTCTTGGCTTTATTTTTATTTTTTACCACATATTGCAATTCAACGACTGCTTCTTCACGCAATACTTTCAATTGCGACAATAATCCCGCTTCCTCAGCAGCTTGCCAGCTCAGGCTATTCGTCTCAGGAAAATGCGCTTTTATTGGGTGCGTATCATCCAATAAAAGAATATTCTTCTGGTATTCTGCTTTCATCACACTAGGCAACATGGTCTGCAAGCAGGTAATCTTAAAAGCAAATGTCGTTTTTTTCATGTAATCAGCTAACTGTAATAATTCTTCATTCACCACAGGAGAAAGATCCAGCAAGCGAAGAATAGGTTTCAATGGTTGACCTGGCGGTGTATCCGTCAATCCTACGATAAAGCCTTGGATATGCCGATCCCCATTACCAAATGGCACTTCGACTCGCATGCCAGTCTCTGCTACAGCGCGCAAATATTCAGGTATTTCATATGTAAAAGGTTGATCTGTCTGCATCGTTGGTACATCCACGATCACTTCTGCTGCATAGGTCATCTTCTCTCCTCCTCCAGGCTTTATTTTACTAAAATGACAGACATTTGTCTGTAAACCTTACGAAAATTTAACGGCTATCGACTCAAAAGAAAAAGCCAGAACACGCATTGTGCTCTAGCTTTTTTAATTGTCTACAGATTCTGTTCGTCACGAATCCGGGCTTCCAGTTCTTTTTGCTCTTGGTCTTTTTGCGCTTTGCGCTCTTCTTGTTCCATTTTCAAGCGAGCACGTTTGATTTCTGGATGCGGATCATTAACAACAAGCTCTGCTTCGATTTCTTCCAATGCTTGTCCTACGCTTTTCACCGAATCAAATTGTTCCAATGTTGCTTGGGCGCCTGCATCTAGTTCATGCGCGCGTTTGCTGGCTAAAATCACAAGGGAATACTTTGAGTTCACACGATCCAATAATGAATCGATTGAAGGTTTTAACATCATTCGTTTTACAGCTCCTCTAACATTTTGATATACTTGCCGATTACTCGATCAACGCGAAAATGTTCACTTGATATAATTTCTCGAATCCGTTGTACTGCTTTAGATACTTCATCATTTACGACTGCGTAGTCATATAAAGCCATCATTTCGATTTCTTCTCTGGCAACACGCATTCGTTCATCGATCACTTCAGCAGAATCTGTCCCCCTGCCAGTGATACGTGAGCGTAGCTCTGCTAAATCAGGTGGGGTAAGAAAAATAAAGACCCCATCAGGCACTTTTTCTTTGACTTGTTTAGCTCCTTGAACTTCGATTTCCAAGAAAACATCTTTCCCTTGGTCCAATGTTTTTTGAACATAAGACAACGGGGTGCCGTAGTAATTGCCAACGTATTCTGCATATTCCAACATTTCGCCTGCTTCGATCAAGGCTTCAAATTCCTCACGGGTGCGGAAATAATAATCAACGCCTTCGATCTCACCTTCACGCTTGTTGCGTGTTGTCATCGAAACAGAATATTGAAAATCGTTGTCATCACTTTCAAAAATTGCTTTTCGCACAGTGCCCTTGCCTACACCGGAAGGTCCTGATAAAACTATTAGTAATCCTCGCTCTGACATAATGACGTCCTTTCACTGACTTTTGCTTAACGTCTATTTTGCACTTTTTTTCAGCAACTTTCAAGAACTACTTTATTATAATGGGAAATTCATGAAATTACTACTCATCTCTCCTACTTTTAGAACCCCATGTTGCTTAGCGTATTGATCACACCTGCCAACTCATCTTTTGTCGTGATAGCTTTCTCCGTAGGATCTTCTACTTCCTGGCAATCAATCCGAACGATATACCGACGATTCAACGATACCGCATTTCCATTGACCAAAATTTGCAAGAACTCTTGATCAATCGCGACACAAGCATCTTGCCAAGCATCAAAGTTTGCTTTATCTGATGGGACGCTCCGCTTGATGACGTTTTTTCCGCTTAATTCATGAAAAGTAATATCATAGTATTTCATTGTTGATCACTCCTATTCGATATTTTGGACTTGTTCTCTTATTTTTTCAATAATCGTCTTCATCTGTACTACACTATTCTTGATTTCAATTGGGCTTGACTTGGAACCTATGGTATTTACTTCTCGGTTCATTTCTTGAATCAAAAAATCCAGCTCCCGGCCGATCGGCGATTTTGCCTCTAACAAAGTAGTCATAGAATCTAAATGAATCATCATTCGATCCAACTCTTCATGAATATCTCCCCGCTCCAACAGGATGGCCATCTCGGTCAACAAACGTTCTTGATCTACTTGCTCGCCTAAATATTCCGTCAGCTTTTTCTCAAAACGTTGGCGATGATCGGCTTCATAAACGGCAATAAACGTCTGTAATTCCATGATTTTACCAAGTAATTGCTGCTGATTTTCTTTTAACACTTGATAAATCCCTTGTCCTTCAATTTCACGGCTTTGATCGATAGCTGTTAGAGCCTGAGACAAAGCATCTAACACACCTTGCTCTAACTGGGTATCTTCTTGTTGTTTTTCTCGGATATCAAGAAATGCTTCATGGACGATTAATTTTTCCAAAAGATTTTTTTTCGACAGCTCTTTTATATCCAACCTTTGAGCAGCTTCTTCTTCGACCTGCTTCAAAAAAGGCACCAATAAATCCCATTGGACTATAACTTCTTTATGAGCCGCATTCTTTTCGTTCAATGTCAGATAAAGCTCCACCCGACCACGCTGTAATACTTTTTTGACTTCTTGTCGAATTAGTGCTTCCAAATCATTCAATTGTTTGGGCATGCGCAACTGCAAATCCATAAATCGCTGATTGACACTTTTAATCTCAATCTCTATTTGATAATCAGCTGTTTCTCCATTCCCTTTTCCAAAACCTGTCATGCTTTTCATTCATTTCTTCCTTTCACATAGAAAGCAGTGCTTTTTTTAATTCGGTGAATTCTTCATTTGATAACGTTAAGCCTTTACCCATTTTTTCATGTCCTGGACTCCAGTCACGCAAGTCAAACTTAGGCGGGCGACCATTCCAGCTGACTAAATTAAGCTCTTTACGCCACCCTTTAGGATTTTCCGAAAGAACGGCGATCTCCTCTACGATCTCATAAGAAAAATTATCCATTGTGTTCCTCTCCTTTTAAAAAATAAGCCAGATAGGCTGACAGCACAGCCAATTCTGGATACCGCGCACGAATCTGCTGAAATGCCGGTGTTTCAATTTGTTGGGTTCGATAGAAAAACAAGAACCGTTTTTGTTCAGATAACAAAAAGAACTGTTCGCGATAGTAATACAACCATTCTGACACTGACCATACTTCTGTTTCTTTCGTTGGTTCTGTCATGATTTTCTCACGTATCGCTTGCAGGAAAGATTCCTTTGTATAAATGACGGTCGGTGTAAGATGTAGTAATCTGCCTATGCATTCAAAAAAGACGCGCCCACAAATTTCCAAGGGGACCTCTTGCTGATATAACTTACGCACTTTCTTCCAAAATTCCTTTTTTTTCATAAATGCGTACAATCGCGGTGCATCTTGTCGAAGCAAATGAACGAATGGCTTCCACGAATCGTTGAAGACCTCTTCATCAAAAGTATACCAATAGCCACTGAACTTGCCAAAGTATTTCATCGTTTCTAAATACCCAAGAGTCATGTTTTCTAGAGAACGTTTGGCATCAAAAATCAAAAAACTACCTAGAGTCCAAGGTGAAGCAATTTGAATCTGCGCAATTGATTCTGAGACCTGAACCTTCTTATTGATTCCAGGCCCTTGGACATCGACGGCAATGACTTCTGTAGCGCCTCGCTCAATGGCTACATCAATTGGCAGATTGTTGCGGTACCCTCCATCAATATAATAGATCCCATCAATCAATTGTGCCTGCATTGCTGGATAAAAAGACGCTGATGCTAGCAACCATTGCAAACTATAATCAATTTTGCTGGAATCAAACTGATAAACAACCTCTTTGAAATCCGGCAGACGAGTCGTACAAAGTAAGAGCTGGCTTTTGCTGGCATTAAATTTTTCTGCATCAAAAGTCGCTGCTAACAGCTGTGCTAATGGTTTTGTACTCGCACCATTGTCTTTAAGTGCTGTCTTTACGAGTGAGCGTAATTGCTCCATCATATCTAATAAGGTTTCTTTTTTAGCAGCAGCTTTTGGGTATTGGAGGACCTGTTCACTAGAAATATTCGTCCATAATTGCTCAGCAGCTTCAATATCGTCCATTAAAACCAATGCACCATTCAATGCACCAACTGACGTCCCCGCTACCCACTCAAATATGATTCCATGTTTTTTCAGCGCTTGCCATACGCCAATTTGATAGGCGCCATGGGCGCCTCCTCCACCTAGGACGAAAGCTGTATGGTAGTCCAGTTGCTTGTGGTACCCCTGTGTCACCCTACCATATCCACGTCCCACAAACCACTGATCCATGATGGGGTTTCTTGTCATTTCCCAAACTATCTGGTCTACGAAACGGCTTCTAGCAAAACTCTCAGTCATCGAAACAAGTGTCTCCCAAGTAAATGCATCACTTGGCACCTGCAACAAATTCTGAATGGTCAGAAGCGGCCCTTCATGGACACAAGACAGATAGACTTTGCCGTGTTGATTCGTCAATCGCCACCCCTGTTCGTTGACCACTGATTGAAAAGCGGCTCGCGCCTCCAAATGACTAGAAAAAAAAGGGAAAACTAGTCGGCTTTGTTGAAACACATCTTGGGATACATATAAATCAGAAAAATAAATTTTTGTTGTCTTCATCCGACTCCTCCTCAAATGCAAAAAAGAAACCACGGATGATCAATGAAAATTTCTGACATCATTCGTGGTATTCTTATCATTTAAAAAGTCCGCTGTTCCATATTGAATGCGGCCCGCATCTCGTCTGTCGCATCAGCAACTGGTGTAACCGATTCAAGATCACCCTGAACCACACGTCTGGTTACTCCACCCATTTCACCACATGTAATTAATGTGATCATTTTTCTCCCTGCTACTTCATCCAATAAATAAACATCTGTTGGTTGAACCCGCACGGTTGAAGTTGCTGTATATGTATAAATATTTTCTAAATCCGTAATATAAATTGTTGCGCCAATAGCCACATCATCTAAAGGTGTGAACAAAAGGTCTGGCGACTGCGCACGATGGCTAGCTAGTGCATAATTTCCTTCGCCCATTTTTTGTGTTGGGCTAAGAGTTCCTGCTCCATATAGCAAAGCTTCATTCGATAACCCCTTAAAAATCGGCAAATTAATCGCTACGCTAGGTATCGCAACACCACCGATCACTGGTAATGTGCTGTTACTTAGTTGCGCTTTAAGAACTGCTTCTGAGCTGGCCGGTTCAACGGCATCAAAATCAAAAGTAGTGTCTGCCTCCATATTTTTTTTGACATCGGCTCTAGAGATCTCGGAAACTGCGTAAGCATCTCCGTTGTGTTTGATCAGAAAATTTTTGATTTGATTATTAAAAATCAAAGCAAGACCAATCAATAACAAAAGGACCAAAAATAGATTCGAGAGCCAATGGAACAAAGTTCGTTTCTTTTTCATCGTTTTTCGTCTCCAATTTTTATTACTCCTATCATAACAAAATCATTGCAGAAGCGCCAATTTTGGATTTTTTTTAATAAAAAAGCAAAGTTTTTTGCTTCATAAAAAAACGTAATCTTAAAAATTGTTTTTTCCGTTATTTTGTAATATAACTTTAAACGAAAAGATACAAGCAATTTGATACACTTTATTGTAGAATGAACTTATTATCAGGGAGGGATTAATTGGCATGTCGAACACGATTTATGTACATATTGATACAACCAGCAATGCCGTTTCGACTCGCGGAGTGGATGCTCAAGATTTCAACAAGAGCATCGTTCACCAGCCAAAAAATCTGTTGTTGCTTGATCCCTCTAGTGAATTTGGTGAATTTGAGTCGCATACAGGGCTAAAGATTATCCGAGGCATTGAAGATGTCCACCTTTTCTTTCAACAACTCAACCGCGGACGGATCACAGAAGAAATCAAATGGATCGACTTTAATGATTTAGAAATGGTAAAGGAGCTAACACCGCTAGAAATTTCAGAATTGTTATATTTTGGGCATATGAAAACGCATCTTCATTCTCCGTTTTTCTACAAACTGCAAAACAACTTTGTTTATTTCGACCTCAAAGATCAGCGTTCCCGTGTTTACTACCGCTACCTGGAAGAATATTACCGAATTTTAGCTGACAAAATCACGCACATCGTTCTAGAAAAAATAAATGATCGACTTTCTTTCTTCAAAAAGCCTACTCCGGTCTCTAAACTTGATTTAAATCTTCTCAAAGACTTGCGGGGGGTCATGCAGGAAGGAATCATCTTATGTTTCCATCAAGAACAATTGGTCGATAAAACCTACACAATCCCGATTTACTTAGTCGAGGAATCTGGGCTCAAAAATAGTCACCTCTCTCTGAAAGAAGACTATCAAGTGGCAACGCTTCGCTACTTTGCAAATAAAAAAGAATGGCAGTTGGAATTGGATCAAGATGATCTAGCTTTTGGTTTTATCGATAAAAAATGACTTGCTCTCCTATTTTGATTTTGGAGAACAAGTCTTTTTTTACGCAGTCCGATTTAAATAATCGTCCTTAGGTACAAATACCTCTGGGGATGTTCGATAAGCAATTAGTAAGATAATTGCCGTGACGATTGCCGTAGCAAGTCCGCTGGCGGTATTCATTACCAGAGAGAAAAGCCAAGGTTTCATCCCCCAGAGAGCATATGCGCCCCAGTAAACCCAACCGGCAAGGAAATGCCAAAAATAACGAGCAAATGCGCCTGTGAATGTTGCTTGTACAAGTAGTCGTTGCACGCTACCCTTCGAACCATTTCTAATCGCCAAATGAATTTTATTTGCATAAAGTCCGGCAAAACCAACAAATGTAAAAGCAAATGGGTACTCAATCAATACTTGAAGAACACTCAAAAACCAGACTTTACCTAATGGGAAATGCAGCAATCCCCAAACCAATCCGGCCATTAATCCTGGCTTCCAGCCTCTACGGATAGCAAATATTGTTAATGGAATCTGTCCTAAAGAAATTGAAAAACTACTTCCAAAGTCTAAAGGAATCAGCGATAGTACCATCGCCAGTGCCGCCATAATCGTTCCCTCTATCCAAATTTTTGTACCATTTCCCACAAAAAAACTCCTCCTTTAGAATCATCACAATTCACAAAGGAGAAGTGTTAGACACTTCAACTCGTCACAATTCCTACGTTCGCATGATCGAAACAGGTACGAAGGGTTTAGAGTACTCTCATTCTCAGCCTTTTCAGACTCCCCTTTGTGATTAGATTCTATTTTATTTTGCTTGCACTGCTGCAAGTCATCTTCAAGAATACCACAAAATAAAAAAAAGAAAAGAAAACTCGCTCTGATAAAAAAAGAAACATCTCAACCGCGTCTAGACGAGATGCTTCTTTTGGGTTATCATTTTTAAATCGATAATTTTGATTCAAACAGTGGACTAACAGGTTTATTCTCATGGATTCGTTTGATTGCTTCTCCCATCAATGCACTAACACTGATTTCGTCAATTTTTTCAGATTTACGATCTTCTGGCAAGAAAATTGAATCAGTAACTACTAAGTGCTCGATAGCTGAATCTTCGATCCGTTGCAAAGCAGGTCCTGATAAAACAGGATGAGTACATGAAGCATAAACACTTTTTGCACCAGCTTGTTTTAATGCGTTCGCTGCTAGAGTAATTGTTCCGGCCGTATCGATCATGTCGTCGATCAAGACACACGTTTTGCCTTCTACGTGACCAATGATATTCATTACTTCAGCAACATTTGCTTTTGGACGTCGTTTATCAATGATCGCAATTGGTGATTTCAAGAATTCTGCTAATTTACGCGCACGAGTCACTCCGCCGTGGTCTGGTGAAACGACTACAACGTCATCTCCTTGAATATCTCTTTCCAAGAAATAATTAGCAATCAATGGTGCACCCATCAAGTGATCTACAGGAATATCAAAAAAACCTTGGATTTGTGAAGCATGTAGATCTAAGGTAACCATACGATTTGCGCCAGCTTTTTCGATCATGTTCGCCACCAATTTAGCAGTGATTGGTTCGCGGGAACGAGCTTTACGGTCTTGTCTCGCATAACCATAGTAAGGCATCACTACATTGATTGTTTTCGCACTTGCACGTTTCAAGGCATCAATCATGATCAGTAGCTCCATTAGGTTATCGTTTACTGGACTGCTTGTGGATTGAATAACATAGACATGTGAACCACGGATACTTTCTTCAATGTTAACTTGAATCTCGCCATCGCTAAATTGGTTCACTGAACACTTACCTAATTCCACACCTACTGCAGCTGCGATTTTTTCAGCTAACGGACGATTAGAATTCAGCGAAAAAATCTTCAATCTTGGATCAAAATAATGATTTGACATGAGAACCTCCACTTTCTTTGCGTTCATCTGGCAAAAAGACTACTAGTTCACCAGAATCTTCTTCCTAGTAAATAGTAGTCATTTTTGCTAAATAAATCAAGTCATTTCGCAGTTTCTTCATTCAAATAAGGCAATTTTTTTGCATAGCCTTCTTTGTTTTCCTGCCTTGCTCGGGCAATCGCCATGCTATGTTTAGGAATATCTTTTGTGATTGTAGAGCCAGCAGCGATCATGGTTTCTTCCTCAATCTGCAATGGCGCCACTAAATTCGAACCAGAGCCGATAAAACAATTGTCTCCGACAACTGTCTTGAATTTATTTTTGCCATCATAATTTACAAAGACGACGCCGCAACCAACATTGATATTTTTCCCTAGCGTTGCATCTCCGACATAAGAGAGATGCCCTACTTTTGTTCCCTCACCGATCGTTGCATTTTTTATTTCTACGAAATTACCAATATGGGCTCTTTCTTTAATGTCTGCTTTTGGACGCAGATGTGCATTTGGTCCGACATCTGCCCCGTTGTAGATTCGACTTTCTTCCACCACAGATGCCTTGATCGTTACATCATCACCGATTTGACTGTCTATGATTTGAGAAGATGCAGTGATGACACAGTCTTCACCAATTTTCGTTGCACCTTTGATGACGACACCAGCTTCAATCAGTGTGTCTGCTCCAATTTCCACGCCATCATCAATATAAGTAGTATCAGGGTCAATCAATGTCACACCATTGCGCATATGCTGCTGATTGATACGCTTGCGCATCAAACGATTCGCTTCTGCCAGCGCTAATCGATCATTGACTCCTAACGACTCATTGAAATCATCCGTTTGATAAGCAGCTACAATCTTCCCTTCTGCTTTCAAGATCTCAATAATATCTGTTAGATAATATTCCCCTTGTGCATTATCGGTATCTAATTTTGCCAATGCATCAAATAATAATTCATTGTCAAAACAATACGTTCCCGTATTGATTTCTTGGATCATCGCCTCTTCCACAGAGGCATCTTTTTGTTCCACGATTTTTTCTACGACACCCATTTGATTGCGTACAATCCGACCATATCCGGTCGGATCTTCAGCTTGCGCAGTTAAAATCGTTGCTGAGGCTTTTTGTTCCTGATGGAACTCAAAAAGATTATTCAATGTCTCAGTCGTTAACAAAGGGGTGTCTCCACTGATTACTAACGTTGTTCCCCGTTTTTCTCTTAAGAAAGGCTCTGCTTGAACAACTGCATGGCCAGTTCCTAACTGTTCTGCTTGTAAAGCATACTCACTGCGGTCCCCTAATTGTTGCTTGACCATTTCTGCTCCATGTCCGACGATTGTTACGATTGCATCAGGTTCTGTCTCCACTACGCGATTCATGATATGTTCTACCATAGGTTTTCCGCAAACGGGATGCAAAACCTTGTATAACTTGGATTTCATTCTAGTACCTTTGCCTGCGGCAAGTATAATTGCAAAACGTGATTCCACGTGTTCCACTCCTATCGATTCCGACTGATTGATTTCTGTATATGTCCAGTTTAGCCCAACTAAGGATGGTTTTCAATATATAAGGAAAAACACAACTAGACCAATTAAAAAAGACTGATTCAAAATCAGTCTTTTGTTTCAAAATAATTCCCCGGCACGACCGAGATCGTTTTCGTCTGAGTATCAACGTCTTCAACAAACAGCAGCGAACTATAATCAGAAATAGCACGTTTTCCTTTGAATTTAGCTTCCGCAAAAACCGTTATGCCAACAAGTTCAGCTTCAAATTCTTCGATCAAGCTCTTCATACCGTTCACAGTGCCGCCGCCTTTCATAAAGTCATCTACGACTAAGACTTTGGAACCGCGTTTTAAGCTACGCTTTGATAATTCCATTTTCTCGATTCGTTCAGATGACCCAGAAACATAGTTCACGCTGACTGTTGACCCTTCCGTAATTTTAGAATCTCGCCGAACGATCACAAAGGGAACATTTAAATAATAAGATACCGCTTGTGCGATTGGCACTCCTTTAGTAGCAACAGTCATGACTGCATCAATTTGTTTATCCAGATACTTCGAAGCAATGATACGGCCTACTTGCCGCAGTAGCTCAGGTTCTCCAAGCAAATCCGAGAGATAAACGTAACCACCAGGCAGCAGTCGATCTTGCTCAGAAAGGCGTTCCGCTAACCCTTCAACATAGGCATAGGCTTCTTCTTTTGAAATCTCAGGCACAAAAAAAACACCGCCAGCTGCACCTGGAATTGTATCGAGAGTTCCCGTACCACGTTCTTTGAAGGTCTTTTTGATAATCGCTAGATCTTCACTGATCGATGATTTAGCAGAAGCATAGCGTTTTGAAAAAAATGACAATGAAATCAATTCATGCGGATGATTCAATAAATAATGTGTCATATCTATCAATCGTTCACTTCGACGAATTTTCACACATGCCCACTCCTTTAATTTATTCGTCTTATTATAAGGCTTTTTGCGTATAAATGCGAGCATTATCTTGAAAATCTAAAGAATTGTTCGCTTTTCATTCAATCAAAGAAAAAAAGAAACGAAAAATTTTCGTTTCTTATCGTTTTAACCGTTGTTTTCGTTGGAAAAGAATGACAATACGCTTGACCACATTGATGACTAAAAACAAACCGATAAATACTAATGTGATCGTAGCGCCTGGAGGTGTATCGAGATAAAAAGAGCTAGTCAATCCCGACAGCATACCGAATAGACCAATCAAGACACTGATCAAAATCACCGCATTAAAACTCTTGCCTAAACGCATACTGATTGCAGCTGGCAATACCATAATCGCAGAAATCAGTAACGCACCAGCGATGGGAATCATCATAGCGATAGCAATCCCTGTCAAAACATTAAAAAGCATCGACATTATCCGCACTGGCAAACGGTCTACATGAGCCGTATCCTCGTCAAAAGTCAGGACATACATCGGACGTTTGAATAGAAAGAAGAGAACGAATACAGCTAAAAATAAAAAGCCTAGAAACCAAACTTGATCCTGAGTAATGGTCACGATGGAACCAAAGAGATA
Organism: Enterococcus sp. ARL09-542; assembly: GCF_005234805.1. Lineage (NCBI taxonomy): Bacteria > Bacillati > Bacillota > Bacilli > Lactobacillales > Enterococcaceae > Enterococcus > Enterococcus sp. ARL09-542. Next base: position 20,706 of record NZ_QPQX01000013.1, on the reverse strand, counting down.
GGATTGGATACTGGTCGCTGAGTTTCCTCCACTCAGATTCATAAGGACCAATGCTAATGCCAAACCGCCTGACATCAAAATCGCAATTGAGATCTCTGAATAACTCCGATAAAGTGTTCGTAAATATTCCAAAATGACCGCGGCGATGATTACGATTAATAAGGTCGTGAGATCTGGATTCAAATTAAGAAAAAAGCCTAATGCTACACCAGCTAATGAAACATGTGAGAGTGTATCGGCCATCAAAGACTGTCTTCGGATCACAAGAAACACACCTAGCATCGGTGCGATTCCGGCAATAAAAATTGCAGCCAAAAAAGCACGCCTCATGAATTCATATGAAAGCAACGCCATGGTGAATCCTCCTTTCGAACCAACCGAATTTGTCGATCCGCATACTCCTTAATATCTTCGTGATCGTGGGTGATCATCAAAATCGATTTCCCATGATCGTGTGCATTGTGACGCAGTAATTCATAAAATAAATTTCGTGATTGCTCATCCATCCCTGTCGTTGGTTCATCCAAAATAAATAAATCTGGATCAGTCGCAAAGATACGTGCTAAACTGATTCGCTGTTTTTGCCCTCCGGACAGTTCGCCAATCCGTTTTTTGCGCATTTCCCACATACCTACTGCATCCAATGCTCGCCGAACATGTTCATGATCCCGCTTTGTCAGCTTCTTAAACCATCGGTCTTTCGGATAACGGCCAGATTGGACCAATTCTAAGACTGTACTTGGAAAGCCTACATTGAACGAGGCAATCTGTTGTGGAATATAGCCTACACTTAGCTTTTGTCCTTCTCTGTTTTTGGTAGCCAGTATTACTTCTCCCTTTGATGGTTTCAACAACCCTAATGTTGCTTTAATCAAGGTAGATTTTGCAGCCCCATTTTCTCCTGTTAGAATGACGAATTCCCCATCTTCAACAAAATAAGAGATATCCTCTAATACAGGCTCATCATCATAATAAAACGTTAGTCCTTTTACATCGATATAACGCACAGATGTGCCTCCTTACTTGATACTTTTTTGTAAAGCTTGCAGATTTTCCTTCATTACTGTGAGATATGTTTCTCCATCACTAATCTGTTTTTCCGTCAAACTTTCTAACGGATTCAATACAGCCAATTCAACCCCAGTCTCATTCGCTAAAGTTTCCGCGACTTTAGAAGAAGCATTTTCTTCAAAATAGATAACTTTGACTTGATGATCCTCAACATATTCTTTTAGCTCTGCTAACCGACTAGGAGTTGGTTCTTGATCTGGAGATAATCCAGCAATCGATTCTTGGACTAGATCATATTGTTTTGCCAAATATCCAAAAGCGGCATGTTGTGTGACAAATGTTCGATTGACCGCATCTTTCAAAGCAGCAGTGTACTCTTGATCCAATGCGTTCAATTGCTCAATATAAGCAGCGGCATTCTTTTTAAATGTAGCTGCTTTCGTTGGAAATTTCTCGCTTAACTGATCTCGAATCGTTTCAACTTCTTTGATTGCCATTACTGGATCTGTCCACACATGCGGATCTAATTCATGGGTATGGGCGTCTGTCCCATGTTCTGCTTCTGCTTCCGTTTCTCCATGATCTTCATTTTCAGCTAAATCAATCTCTTTGGCCGCTTCGATCACAACTGTTTTGTCAGTATCGATCGAATCTGTCATTGTTGGCACCCATGTTTCCAATTCCGGACTATTGTACACAAAAGCATCTGCATCCATAATTTTTGCCATATCTTTCGCACTAGGTTCATAATCATGGGGTTCTGTGCCCGCCGGTATAAGCAAAGATACTTTACCTGTATCTCCAACAACCTCTTTGGTAAACTCATACATTGGATAAAAAGTCGTAATAACCTGCAAATCCTGACTTTCTTCTGCGACTTGTTCTGATCCTTTTCCGCAAGCCCCTAATAAAACAGTACTGGTAAGCAAAAATAGAGCTAGTAATTTTTTCATGATGATTCCTCTTTTCTTATTAAAACGGAACTAATCCGATTTATCAGCAAAAATTACTCTACCAAAGGAAACCTCATTCGTCAAGACAAATCGTATGTTTTCCGATTTAGAGCGTTCCTCTGCCAGTAAATCGGAAAACATGGGAAAATTGATTCATATATCCGCTAAGCAAAAAACAGATGTCACATTTTTTGAATGTGTGCATCTGCTTTTTAATTTGTCCTTTTGTTTCCTACTATTTTAATGTGCGAACTAGATAAACCTCTTCACAAAAACCTTTTAAAGCATTATACACTCGCTGAGCCCGTGAGTATTTCTGGCACAAGGCAAAAACAGTCGGTCCACTTCCAGTCATCAGTGCCACATCCGCACCATATTTCATCATTCGTTCCTTGATTTGTTGTACGACTGGATGCTTAGGAATCGTGATCGATTCCAAACTATTTCCCATTGCAGCAATCATTCGTTGATAATCTTCAGCAAGAATTGCATCAGAAAGTTCTTGAATATCTGGATGATGCAACTGATCTAGATCAACTTCTTGAAAAATTTTACCTGTTGAAACACTTAGTCGGGGCTTGACTAAGACCACCCAGCACTGCGGCATCGGGCGCAACGGCGTGACTTTCTCTCCTTTACCAGAGATGAACGCAGTCGTCCCATAAATGCAATAAGGGACATCAGTACCTACTTCCATTCCTATATCGATCAATTCCGGCATCGTCAGACCTAATTGCCATAAGCGGTCCATCCCCCTTAGCGCTGCTGCACAATCTGTACTGCCACCGCCAAGGCCTGCTGCTACAGGGATATTTTTCGTGATCCGAATCAAGATACCTTTATTGATACCATAGCGTTTTTTGACAATACTGGCTGCTTGATATACATTATTGCGTTTATCGATCGGCAAGAAGGCCTTATTGGTTTCGATAATGATTTTATCTTCTTCTAGCTCTTCCATTATCAGACGGTCGGCTAGATCAACACTGGACATCACCATTTCCAATTCATGGTAACCGTCTGCTCGCTTACCCAAAACATCAAGTCCTAGATTTATCTTAGCAGGCGCTTTTTCAATAATTTCCATCTTATTCACCCAATCATCTGATAGTTAACTAGTTCTATCATAGCAGATTCTTTAGAGATAGTTGAGATATTTCTCCTGTTTTTGATCTTTATCAGCTTTTGGGTTGCTCTTTGAAATCGTTCCTCGTAAAATAAGAGTAACAAATTTGATCAAGAAGGCAGGGGAAATTATGGCAAATCTAATTCCTAGAGATCTACCTGGTGGAGAAGAACTATTAGGCAAATTGATGAACAGTTTCTGGCAAGAACGACAAATGAATACAGATATTAAAGAATATGAAGATCATTATGTAGTCAAAGCTGATCTTCCTGGTATAAAAAAAGAAAATATCCGTGTTAGTTTCGTGAATGATACTCTAACAATTTCTGCTTCCCAAATTGAAGAAAGCGAAGAGAAAGATGATCTTGGTCACTACTTGCGTAAAGAACGATCTAGCAGTGCTTATCAACGTGCATTCACTATACCTGACATTGATGAAGAAGCGATCAAAGCACGGTTCGAAGATGGTGTCCTTTCCTTGAATTTACCAAAGGCAAGTTACAAAGACGCGCCAGGTAAGCATATTCCAATCGAATAATTGAATTATCGCAAAAAGTAAAAAAGACTTCAGAAATATCAGTTTCTGAAGTCTTTTTTGTTGTATTTCTACCTTGCCTTACCAGTTTGACGATAAGCTTGTCGAGTTGTTGCTGTGGGTATTTCTTCTTTTTTGACATAAAGCTTCAAACTATAAGGTTCATGATATTTTACATCATTTTTGACAAAATCTCCGCCAGTAATGAACAACCCAACTGGTTCCAAAGCTTTTTCCCCGTTCCAATAAATACGGCCAATTGTTGTTAAGTCACTATAGCTCGTACCAATTTGCAACGAGTATTCAGAATCTGACCGTTGTTTGACAAAGTAGTAGGGATAAAGGGTATTTTTAGGAATCACAAATCCTTGTGCGATAGCATTCGTTGCTAATTCATCTTTTGAAATGAGTTTCTGTAAATAGTCAGCCAATACCAGTTGATAGTCTTCTTCAAAATCAATAACTGCTTTCTCTGTTGATAAACGATCGATTTGTGTGGTGCTAATTTTTTCTCCTTCAATATTGAATACTTCATCAGGTAAATACTTCACAAAAAGCTGAGTAATATCTACCTTAAGATTTTTATCAAAAAAGTAATAAAAAATATTTAGAACCCAGAAATAGAGCAACACGCAGAATCCTATCCCGTATAAAGCCATCTGTAAATAATTTTGATTGAGATAGAGACCATAAACAATACGCAGAATATAAGCCGTTGGAATCAAACTAAGTAATGTATAGGCCCGATTCAAGTATTTAGGACTAATATCCAGATAACCTAAGAACTTATGAATCCCATTGATCATATCTAATAAAAAAGTCATTTATTCACCTACTCATTTTCTTGATCCTCATTGATGACTGCTTCTTGGTCAGCCGCATTCTGATCCTGACTTGACGGCGTCGTTTCCTCGCTTTGCCCGTTCTCTGAAGAAGGGACATCTGTAGCTGGTGGTGTAGAGCTATCCTCTATCGAAGATGAAGGAACAGTTCGCTGATTATTTGTTGTGGAAGATGTAGTGCCTCCATGATCTTCAGCTGATGTTGAAGGTTCTGTGCTTTCAGACACAGGTTGACTGTCTACCGATTGCGAGTGACTAACATCGCTGGTTTCGGTCGTTTCAGTAATCTCAGTCGAGTGACTAGTTCCATTTGACTGCCGATAGCTACTGGAATTCACAACACCAGTTGCAGTAGCGATGATGGTTGAAATGGTCAAGAGAGCAATTGGTTTCAAAATAGGAGGTACTTTTCGCATAATTTTCCATCCTTGTCTTGATTCTTATCTTTTTTGCACTCATTGAGTACTTACTTTCTTTATAGTTCTTTCCTTGGAAATGGTCAAGACTACGAAGGATTAACGGAACAGATTTAAAAAAAAGTAAAAATGTTTTCGGTTACAAACAAAAACTAGCTTCTGCTAGGCTCTAAATAAGAAATTCGTAAAACTTTTGTACAGAACGAGTTAACGCAGAGTGATAATCCACTATCAGCTCTTTTAATAAGATCGATTCTTGTAGCTCAAATGGCTCAGTCAATTCTAAAGTGATCCGAGTACCGTCGATGAAATAAGCATAGGACAGTTCATCATCAGACAATTCGGCTAGTTGATTGCTCCACTCTTCGAAGAATTTCTCCGCGAGCACATCTCCAACTTCCTCAAGAACAGGTTGGAGAGTCTCTTCTACTTGATAAAAAGGTCGTGACAAAATAGATGCCGTTGTCTTTGAGTGGGTTGTATTTTGAAAATCCAAATAAAGCAAGTCAATGTAGTCTTCTTCTTCACCTGTTTCTTCCAGCCATAGAATGCCTTGCTTGACCAATGAGACACATGTAGATTCTACTTCCTTTGATAATTCTATAGTAGCATCTTTGAACCTCAGATTCTTTTCGACTATTTGCTCTTCACCCATAAATTGCAAGACAGCTTTTTCAAAAACGAGCGGCTCATCTGTAATAAATAATTGAATTGTTGCCATTTTTTTCTCTCTTTCTTTTTTATCTAATTTATTTTTGCTCTAAACAGATTATTTGTCAGCGGTATGAATCTTCGTTAGCATAGAAATTGAAGATGAATAAAAGCTAATTTTTAAGGAGGAGATTTGATGAGTAAAATTGCCACTATCATTACCGATCTAGTTGAAGATATTGAAGTAACCTCACCAAAAGAAGCACTGGAAAATGCTGGACATGAAGTTGTCATTATCAGTAATGAAGGCGTGGACACTGTCACAGGAAAAAAAGGAACCACTTTTGCAGTTGACGCGTCTATTGATACAATCAATTTTTCCGATTTTGATGCTTTGTTGATTCCTGGTGGCTTTTCTCCAGACCAATTACGTACAGATGAACGCTATGTCACTTTGACCAAAGAGTTTCTGACATCTGAAAAACCAGTTTTTGCTATCTGTCATGGACCTCAACTCTTTATTCAAACCGGATTGACAAAAGAATTAACATTGACTGGCTATGATTCCATTCGTCCAGATTTAACATATGCAGGTGCTACTGTCAAAGATGAGCCTGTGGTGATTGACGACACGCATCATTTGATCACTAGTCGTAATCCTGATGATTTGGATGCATTTAATCAAGCCATTACAACAGCACTTGAAGGCAACAAATAAAGCCTAAATTTTAAACGAAGAACTCACAAATAGGGTGTACGAATATCGTACTCCCTATTTTTCTATCCTTTAGCGATTTTACCTGCTGTTTTTGTTCGCAAGTTCTTTTAATTAATATTTCTATTCATCCATAGAAATGTCAAAACCATCAAATGTCTCACCATCATAATATTTAAGTAATTCATCGAGTGATAGCAAAGAAGAAGTCATCTCCTCTTCTTCCGTTTGTTGGTGTTTTTCCCAATAGATCTGATAGGCTTCCGCCAATTGTCGATAGACATCTTTCCGTGAACCACCTTCTGCCTGCAGCATTGGCAATTCTCGAATAAACGCACTATAACAAGGACGACCATCTTGCCAACTGATAGGTAATTCAATCACATGTAGTTGGGCTTCTTCAAACCATCTCTCCATCCCGATCCCTCATTTCTCCCTTTATTATCACGTGAATGATTCAGAAGGTCAAACTTCCTGTCAAAATAGACTAAAAAACACTGGCTACCGATGGCTTATCCATGATTTGGAATAGCAATCGGCAGCCAATGATCATGCAGCTACATAAGCATATTTTTCAATGTTTTGTTTGATCTTCTCAATGATTCTCTGATCCTCTACACCTGTGACTTCTGTGATCACTTGAGAAAGATTAGCTGCTTCCAATAACTCTCTCAATTGTTGACTTTGCTCGTCCTCAGGATCATGATAGTTGAAAATCATACCAATCGTTTCATAGAGATGGAACGGTTGCACATTTCTCATTTGCAATTCAAGGACGGGGCGGATAAATCGTTCTTGTGCGCTTAATTTTCGCAAAGGGGTGCGGGCTACTCGAGCAATAGCATCCGAAATGTAGTTATTTTTGAATCGTTGAATAATTTTTTCAATATACTGTTCATGTTCATCAGGATCAAAATCCCATTTGGCGACTAAAAGTTGACCAGTTTCTTCTAGAACGGATTTCAGCTGAATCACAACTAGATGGTCACGCATGGCTTCATCGATGGTCTCATAGCCTTGTAGAGCTCCTGTATAAGCTACTGTAGCATGACCTGTGTTCACACTAAACAATTTACGCTCGATATAAGGTTTCAGATCTGGTACGTATTGTACGCCTTGTAGACGAAGCACTGATTTCATTGCTGTTTCTTGAACTACCCACTCACAAAATGGTTCTACTTGAACCAACAAAGGATCATCATGTTGTTGCATCGGAACAATGCGATCCACTGCTGCATCTGGAAAACCAACACTATTCTCCAGGTAAGCGAGTTGTTGGCTATACTTTTCTACTTCCTCTTTTAGAAAAGTGGATCCACCGATCATATTTTCGCAAGCGATGACATCAATTGCTTGCTCCTTTTTCTTGATTGCTCGCTGATCCAGCCCTTTTGCAATGAGCGGTGCAATGCGAGGCAATACTGCAGGACCAATGGCAGTGGTTAAAATATCGGCTTCGACAATTGCTTGAACAACCGCATCCGGTTCTTTTGCGTTATTGATTCCTGTCACGTGTTCAATAAAAATCTGTTCGCGGTTCTCATCTGCTAATTCAATTGTATAGGATTTACGTTGCTGAAGCGCAGCAATAATCGTTTCATTTACATCAACAAAGGTTATTTCAAAACCGTTTGCTGCCAAAATCTCTCCGATAAACCCTCGACCAATATTCCCTGCACCAAAATGAACTGCTCTCATCTTTTTCCCCTCCTATGCCACTGTTAGATTAGCGGCGACTTCTTCTTTGCTCAAAGCATCCGCTAATTCGACCACATTATCGATATCGCTACAGAAGAGAGCGATTTGTTGTACCAACTGCAAATGATCTTCACCTATTCCAGCAATGCCAAATAATACCGTAACGATTTTTTCATCCTCATCTGTCCCGAAATTTACGCCTTCAGGCACTTGAACAATGCAGATACCAGATTTTTTGACATATTTTTTTGCTTCATCTGTCCCGTGTGGTATAGCTATGAAATTCCCCATGTAGACAGATAACATTGCATCTCGTTCGATCATAGCGTTGACGTATTCCGGATCAACATATCCGGCCTCAACAAGTTTTTTCCCACAATAACGAATCGCTTCTTCTTTGTTCGCAAACTGTTGATTCAGCTCAATCATTTCTTTTTCTAATAGTTTCATTTTTCTTCCTCCTTAAAGAGCTTCTTTAAGTGTTGTGATTACACGCTGGTAGTTTGACGTTCGCATCAAATTGCTGACAGATAGATGGACTGCATCTGGTGCTAGCGACCGCGCTTGCTTTGTCAGCTCTTCTTTGGTAATTACCAATGATGAAGCATCCGCTTTTAGATTATCGATATGAACCTTTTTAAGTGATAAAGAGAGAGATTCTTTCGCTAATAAGTCTTGAAAAACCTTTCTCGCCATGGTCGCTGAGCCTTCACGATCGTCATGGGCAAGAATAACTTCATGAATGCCCTTTAATTCCTCTAGAGGCAGTGGCTTATAATTTACTGCTTTCGTTTTTTTCTCTTCCTCAACTCCTGAGCCTGACAATGTGGCCACGATCTCATTATATTTAGGAGAATTCAAAAAATTTTCTACAGCAACAAATGTTGCATTTGGTGCTTTTAATTTTGCCCGCTCTTGTAACTCTTTTTGTGTCACAATCAATGTATGCACATCATCTGTCAGATTATTGATTGCTTGATTAGTGACTTGTTGAGCCAAACCAGCATCTTTAACTTTCTTACGCAAAATGGAAGCCCCCATTGCACTTGAACCCATACCAGCATCGCAGGCAAAAATAATCTTCTGAATGCCTGTTAACGATTCTAGAGCCACTCCTTTTGAACGCTGTTTTGCTTGGTGTATTTCCTGTACCTTCTCATCAAAATTATCTACAGTGTCTTTGGCATCGGCTTTTAGAATTGCTGCCGCTACAAGAAACGATATGGTTGCTCCAACAGCAATCCCTGCTAAAACAGAGACGACACTCATCACCGAATTCAACGGTGTCATCGCTAAAATAGCAATAATCGAACCTGGAGAAGCTGGTGCCCTTAAACCTGCACCTAATAATTGAAAAGTGAAACTCCCAGAAACACCTCCTGCAATAACAGCTAAAAACATTAATGGCTTCATCATCACATATGGGAAATAGATTTCATGAATACCACCTATAAAGTGGATAATGATTGCTCCTGGAGCAGATGATTTTGCCGCGCCTTTGCCAAAGAAAGTGAATGCTAATAAAACACCTAATCCAGGCCCTGGGTTTGCCTCTAATAAATATAGAATTGATTTACCAAACTCGCTTACTTGTTCCGTACCTAATGGAGTCAGAATTCCGTGATTGATGGCATTATTCAAAAATAGGATTTTGGCAGGTTCAATAAAAATATTTGCTAATGGAATCAGATGTGCATTGACAATCACTGCAACGCCTGCTGCCATTACTTCTGTCAATGTGTTTACAACAGGTCCAATGACAACAAAGCCTAACAGAGCCAAAGCAAAACCTAGAAGACCCGCAGAAAAATTATTGACTAGCATCTCAAAGCCTGCCCGCACTTTATCTTGAAAAAATTCATCGAACTTCTTAATCGTATATCCGCCTAATGGCCCCATAATCATTGCACCTAAAAGCATTGGGATGTCTGTTCCCACAATGACCCCCATTGTAGCGATTGCCCCAACAACTGCGCCCCGATCTCCAGCAATTACTTTCCCGCCCGTGTATCCAATCAGTATCGGTATTAGATAAGTCAGCATCGGACCGACCATTGAAGCAAAGGATTCATTTGGCAGATAGCCATCTGGAATAAAGAGAGCCGTTAACACGCCCCATGCAATCAATGCGCCAATATTGGGCATTACCATACTCGACAATGTACTACCTAGTTTTTGGACCCTCGACTTTAAAGACGCATTCCTGTCTGCTTGTACTTGTTCCATCTTCATTCTCCTCCCAACTTGTTTTTACACCTTGATTGTAGGCGCTTTCCGAAAGCTTCGAAAGTCGTACTTTGTCACAGGAAACTGTGCCAAAATTTGTCTCTTATCTACAAAAAAAAGCCATGCATAATGCATGACTAATCAATAAATGCCCTTTTCTACTCTTCTAGCGATAGTATTTTTTGGATTTCCTCTATTGTAGCGGCGTCGCTTAATAGTTTTACATTTTGGATATCTGAACAAAAAAAAGCAATTTCTTGCAAGCATGACAACTGCTTTTCTTTGAGAACAACCACAAACAGAATCGTAGTAACCTTTGATTCTTTTGCATCGCCAAAATCGACACCGTCTGGTACTTGAACAAGACAAATCCCTTCTTCATTAATCCATTTGTCTGCCTCTTCTTCTCCGTGAGGCAAGGCTACAAAGTTTCCTATATAAACACCATATTTTTTGTGTCGCTGAATTAAACTGTTTATATACTGAGGTTGAACCATTTTTTGGTCTACTAAGAATGTACCTATCTCATGCAATGCTTCTTCTGCACTTTGGAATCGCTGATCTAACAAAATATGTGTTGCTGGAATATCCACTATTTTCTCCTCCCCATTATTGTTTGATTTCTTCAATCAAAAGCGTAGCAAGCAATTGATAAATGATGGAAAAATTTCCTGAATTAAATATTTCTGTATTGAGATCATTCATAATGATGGAACCGCTAATCCTCCCTAAGATTTTACTGCTTTGCTCATCGATTGGATAAGGAGCGAGCATAACTAACAAGCGAGTTACGTTAATCTCTTGTTTATCCATCGCATAAAGTGATAGTCCTTGTGATAAATCAAAGATTTTGAAAACTGGTTGCAAAATTTCTGTACTTGACGCATGAAAAAGGGCAAAGTGAGTCTTCGGTATTCCAACAGGGGCTTGTAAATAGCGCTTCACTAATTTATTGGCTACTTTTTTTCTGTCTTGCACTAACGCTTTGGAAAAATGTTTCATCACTTCAGATAATGTTTCTTCTAAGTTGGGGCCATTGTCAATCGTTTGAAGAGTAAACAATTCTAATAAGCGGTTAATCTCCTCAATAAATGCTAGAACATCTTCATAGGTATCTTCCCTAGTAGAAACTGGCGTAGGTATTGCATGAGAAAGTCTCTTTTTCTGACTAAGCAGACGAAATTCTTCTTTTAGTTCCTGAATGTCTTCTTCCAATAAAATAGGAGATACTAGCTTATATTTTCCTCGATAACCTGGCAACAAAGATGTGGAAATCACCAAGTCGTAGTTGCCCTCAATTTTATCCTGTTCGATATCCCCCACACGGAAAAAAGTAATTTTATTGATAAATGGAAATTGCTTTCTTAGCTGCATCTCTAACAAACTAATTGAAGCCAGTCCGCTTGGTGATACACCTGCAATATTGACTTCCATCACTTTAGGATTCTTTTCTAATGAGTTTGCGAAGTGCAATACCATATAGGCAATTTCTTCTGTTGAAAACTGCTGTTGTGGGAAAACAAGCGGTAAGCTTAAACGGATTGCTTCTGCAATTTCCTCATATTGTTTCATTATTTTTTCTAAAATTGGATTGTTTAGATGGTTCTCTTCCAAAATCGCTCGGGTCATTACCCCAGAAATATGTGTTAGCAACATTTTATATAAAATTTCATCTTCAAAAAAATCAACCTCAGTGTGCTGGCTAATCAGTTCGATCAACCGTTTTACCTGATATGCCAAAGTTGTATCAAAATTCTCTTCAAAAAAATCGCGGTCAAAAGAATTAGAAAAATCCCCTAATAAAATCGCAAAAAAAACTATTTCATTAACCGAATACAACCGCTTCGTTTGTTCAGCAACTTGAGCAAAAATCTGTTTAGCTACCTTTAGCAAATCTTTGTTGATTTGACTTGGATAACTTTCTTCCTCTACTGAGAATCCTGTTGCTACTCGCTCCATGGCTAAAGCAAGCATAATACCAATAAAAGCCAACTTGCGATCACTTAACTCAGGATATTTAGATTCAACCACTTCTCTTATAAGATCTTGCGCTAAAATCAAGTACTGTTTTTCAATAAACTCAAATAAAAAATGCGCCGTTTGTTCTGCTTCAGGAAAATGAAAAAACTGGTATTCATTTATTTCCATCATCAACGTATTCGCTGCTACTAAACGTCGATGTTTTTCTGGTCCTTTGAGCTCATATCCTTGATTACGGACAATTGTCAACGGAAGGCGCGCCAAACTTTCTTCTAATTGTTTAATATCAGAAAAAAAAGTAGTATTACTGATTTGATAGAGCTCTAAAAAACGATGGCTACTAATCGGCTTAGCAGTAGTTGCTAATTGCAGCAAAATCCTATGTTGTCGCTCTATTGACGCAAACTCTTGGGATGGATCAGACATAATTGCTTCTTGCAGCTGAGTGATACTATTCCCGACAATGACTCGAAAATGTCCACGACCTTCTTTTTCTAAGGATGCCCCTACAGTACGCAACGAATTCTCTAAATTGGCTAATTCGCGGTAGACAGTCCGCTTACTTACTTTCAAAAGCTGCATCATTCGGTCCATAGAAACAGGACCGTTACTGTTCATTAGCTCAGTCAACAAAATAGTTTCACGCTTAGTCAAGAACATAGGCGACTCCTTCTGTCATCAATTGACGATATTTGGAAGTTGTCACTAAATCATCGACAACTAAGTGGGTGACATTTGTTAATGCAGCCATTTGCTGAAAATCTTTTTGAACGATATATAATGCCTCTGGATTAAACTGGGTTGTCTCAATATCTTCTTTCTTTACCTCAATAGGTATGGCTAATTCATTGGCAATTTTACGAACGATTGCAACAGCCATCGTTTGAGCGCCTCTTTTCTTGCCTTCATACAAAAAAATCAATGTTGGGATTTTTTCCCCAACTTTAAAAGAAACATTTGCTACCGTTTCTTGCTCTTGCTTTAAAAGTTTAACTAGTGTTTCATACTCTGATTCCGCTAAAAAGTTACTCAAGAAGTAATGTTGTGCTTGAGGTGTCTTTGTTTGAGCTAAAGCACCAAGCCCTGATTGGGTAATAACTAAAAGATCTTCTCCATCCTTCAACTGATAAATTGAATTATAATCGACAGGTATGGAAATGGCTGCTTCTTCTAAATGTTTAGTTAATAAACTTGCCCCAATTGCGCTAGATCCCATCCCCGCGTCGCATGCAACGATAATTCTCTTTACTTTATCCATACATATTGTTCCTTCCGTACTTTTTTCATTCACTGAGTGATAGGTCAAAACAAAATAGGCAACAAAAAAAGAAACAAGCGTGCTTACCAATACTCCAGCTAATACGCCTGACCACATGTGATTTGGCGTATTTGTTAAGATAGCCAAAATAGAACCTGGTGAAGCCGGTGATCGTAAGCCAACTTTACTCAATTGAAAAATAAATGTACCAGTAGCTCCACCTAAAATCGGTGCGATAATCAATAATGGGTTCATTAAAATAAATGGGAAATAAACTTCATGAATACCTCCTATTGCTTGCACAAATGCAGCAGCAGTCGCCCCATTTCTTGCTTTTTTAGAACCATACCTCATACATGCAAACAAGACGCCTAAACCAGGACCAGGATTGGCTTCAAGCAGAAATAAAATCGACGTTCCATGAATACTGGCGCCTTCAACACCCAACGGCGTAAATAGACCATGATTGATAATATTATTAAAAAAAAGAACCTTTAGTGGCTCCAGAAAAAGATGAATAGCAGGAAATAAATTCTGCTTGAGAAAAAAATCAACTAAATGATAACTTTGTTGACTAAGCTGATCGAGCAAAGGGCCAAATACAAAAAAGTTACATAAAAATAGAAGACCTCCAATTAAGCCTGCAGAAAAATTACGAAAGAGCATCTCATAGCCAGTCTTTACTTTTCGAGAAAAGATATGATCAAAGAATCGAAGCATACCACCCGTTAGCGGACCGATAATCATTGCTCCAAAAACTTGTGGAAATTGAGAGGTTAAAATCATCCCTAAAATTGCAATTGCTCCTGAAACTCCACCTCTTATTGGTTCAACCATTTTTCCGCCAGTGTAAGCAAGCAATATTGGTAAGAGAAAATGTAAAATAGCTTCTTCTGACTTGATCAAACCCCCCTGATCCGCATGTAGTACGGGTACGGCAAACGCAATGACTGCCCATGCAATAAAAATACTTACATTTGGCATCATCATATCAGAAAAATAATGAGTATAGAGTTTTAAAAATTGAATTGTTTGTCCTCTGTCTTTTATTCCCTTCATCCTCCTCACCTACCTAACACTAGTATAATTTGGTTTTCTCTAAAAAGGAATAACCATAGATTATGCTTCCTCCTTTTGAATGTACCAAAAAAGCTGACGAAAAACGTCAGCTCAAGTTATTGCCTTATTTTTACCATTTTTTATTTAATTAACACGCACAGCAAAACTTGGTGCGTAATAAGAGTAGCTGCTAACTGAAACGCTTTGTCCAGTGGTAGGTGCATGAATGTATTGTCCCCCACCAAGTGCAATAGCCACGTGGTGCGTACTTCCGCGCGATCCCCAAAATAATAGGTCACCAGCTTTTGCTTCATTGATTGAGATAACCGTGCCAGAATACTCTTGATCATAGGTCACACGAGGTAATGAAATTCCTACTTTTGCAAACACATATTGAGTAAAACCAGAACAATCGAATCCGTTCGGTGTCGTTCCGCCCCAGACATATGGTGTACCAAGATATTTCATTGCTTCTGAAACAATTGCTGACCCGTTTACAGATTGTGAAGGAACGTTTGTATTGTTTTCTGGTTTATTTTCAGGCTTATTTACAATTGTTTCTTGTTTTGGTGTATCATTTTCTACTGAGTCACTTGTTCCGGTACTGTTAGTACTGGAAGATTCATTTGTTGAGCTTGATTCATTTGAGCTTGACTCATTCGACGAAGTTGATTCGCCTGTTTTTGTTGTACTACTTGTGCTTGATTCGGCTTGCGCAGCTTCTTCACGTTCTCGAGCTGCTTTTGCCGCTTCTTTTGCGGCAGCAATTCGTGCCTGTTCAGCCTGATAGCTTTCCTTTTGTTTTTCTAGGTCGGCTTTTTCATCTTCTTTAGATGATTGTTGCAAAGCAAGATCTGCTTGCAAAACATTCAAGTCTGCTTGCTTCGATTGAAGTGCTCCTACTTGTTTCTCAAGTTCAAGTTGATTTGCTTCAATTTCTTTTAGTTTTTTATCATTTTCATTTTTTTTCGTTTTAACCGTTTCTTGATCCGCTTTTTGTTGTTGAACCAATTCGTTATTAGCACTAACAATCGTCGTCATAGCTTGAACGCGACCGATAGCATCCGTTAAAGAATCTGCTTCAAGAACGGCATCGATAAAATTGGTGCTTTGTCCATTCACTTGGACATCTCTTGCTTGTTCTTGAATCGCTTTTTCCCGTTTTTCAATACGAACATTCAAGTCGTCGATTTCTTTTTGTAATTTTTCTGAATCAGCATGTAAAGTAGATTGTTGCGTCAATAATGCTTCAGCTTTTTCATTGATAGCTGCAACATCATTTTCCAATGCTTTGATTTGTGCTTGAGCATCAGCTTGTTGATTTTTTAGGTTACTGATTTCTTGATCTTTTTGTTCGATTTTGCTATCAAAGTCGTCTGCCGCGACAAGTGTTGGTGCTACAACTGAAGTAAGCGCAATGGAACTCACTAATATTACTGATAGAATACGTTTTTTCACCCTTCATTCCTCCGCCTGACTTTTCATTGAAAGTTTAAGTTAATTTTAAAATATATAAGAATATCTAAAGTCTTTTTACGATAAAGCGATTGTAACATAGATACATGTCAAGCAGATAAAAAGAATGTTACAAACAGATTTCAAATAATCTACCAGATTCGATACAAAACATAACAAAAAAATGAAGCTATTCTTCTTTGAATAGCTTCATGAATGGAATAACTAAAATAACAAATAAAATAATATTTAATAGCAGTGTCGGTGCTAAGAAACGAGAGACAAAAAATGAAGTATTGACTGTTGCTATTTTAAATAACAACTGTATCCCCAAAGTTACCATTTCAAGACCCGTAACGAAAATAATCATTCCAAAAAACATGGTGAATATGTTTTGGTATAGCGTTTTATTTAAAATATACATGATCCACACAATCATCGGGAATGCGACAGCATAAATACCAATTATGCCAATATAGTAAAGATCATACAAGCATCCAATGATCAATGCGGTTATAATCAAGTAGTTTTTAGGCAAATATCTGGCACTACATAGGAAGGCAATCAATAGTAAATGTGCACTCGCTATATAATTATCTTGCGTCCAGCGCTCAAGTAAACGGGTTAATTGTCCATCTAACAACATCATCAAGAAAAAAAATGCTCCGGCAAAGTACTTTAAATACGTATTTTTTTTCATGCCTATTTGTCACCCGCCAAACGTTTGATAATAGTAACTGCTTGAATATCATACATTTGTGCATAAGGTTTTACATATACTTTTGTATCTAATCCAAATTCATCTTTGGTGGTACTAACAACTGTCCCAACAGCAAGGTCGGCTGGAGAATTCCCTCCTAATCCCGAGGTTTGTACAACATCGCCTTCTTTCAATTGTGTACTTCCAGTCAATTGACTGATAACCAAGGACTTCTCTTTTTGATCATAACTACTTAGAATTCCAAAAGTTTCGCCGTCTTTCCCGCTGATTCGAACAGGAAAATGATTTGAATTTTGATTTTCAGAAGTCAACAATTCGATTTTTGAAGATGCTGCATTCACTTCAATCACACGCCCAATCAAACCTTTTTGGGACATAACCGCCATATTTACTTCGACACCATCTTTCGTGCCACGATCCACAACAAGCATGTCTTGCCATGTATCTGGTGAACGATTAATAACATTGGCAGTAATTTTTTCATAGTTAGTCAATGTTTCGTTTAACTCAAGCTCTTCTTTCAATGATTCGATTTCTCGCTTGTAATTTTCATTTGATCGAGCAATCTCATCATAACTATCGATTTTCTCTTTTAAACGTTCGTTTTCTTCATACGTGACAAAAAGTTTCTTTACAGAGTTTGCACCGGTTTCGATCCACCGTACTGGAGCTGTAATCACCTTGTCCACGATACCAATCGTGTCGTTGACTGCCGATTGCACAAAACTGGATGAATTCCCAACTGCTCTTCTAGCAATCGTCACACTCAACACAGAAACAACTAAAATCACAATAATTAACGTGATTATGATATTTTTATTAGGATTAAACTTTTTCACAAAGACACCTCAATGAGTTCCAAACTGATAGCCTTAATTTTACCACTAAAACGATGTAAACAAAAGTTAAGTTGTACGTCTTAATGCTTTTTTTGTAATTAGCTTTCTGAAATTTTCAAAAATAAAAAAAGAGACTTGACTGTCTCTTAATCTTTGCTTTGAATAACAGCAATAATTCCCGTTTCAAATATAAAGGATGCTTCATCCGTTATGAATTCATTACTAGCAAATGATGTAGGATGTTCAACCTTCACATTTTCCAATAGGTATTTGCTTTCCATTAATGAAAGATTGTCAATGGGAGTCAGACAACAATATGCCAGATATTTCATGCCCTTTTCTTTACGTATGGAATACTTCCCTGGCAAAAAGAACCGAATGACATTTTGCTTATCTAATAGACTAATATTATGAGCGAAAGGCTGAAACCGTTTCTCCAGTACAATCCATAAATTTGCTAAAAAATGATCGATTCTTCCACCAGTTGCACCGATAATATCAATCTTTGCATTGGGAAAATGCTCAATAGCCATCAATAATGCGAGTTGCGTATCCGTATCGTCTTTTTCTGCCGGAGCTTGAAAAAAATTTTTTGCATTCTGTCGCACTCGTTCTCTTTCTTCAGAAGAAAGAGAGTCAAAATCACCAATCGCAAAATCTAAAGGCAAATCCTCCTCAAGCAGATAAAATGATCCCCGATCAATACCAATGTATTTATCATACTTCTTTAGAGACGGCCAAGTTTGCTTTTTGCCACCTGCAACTAGAAGAATATTCATTTATTACAACACTTCTTTCAATGCTTTGATTTGATCAGCAGGACTGTCCGCGTCATAGATGTAGCTACCAGCAACAAACACATTGGCACCAGCTTCTAAACAGATCCGAGCTGTTTTTGGAACGATTCCACCATCTACTTCGATATCATAGTGATACCCATTTTTCTCTTTCAATTGTGCTAGTTCCTTGATTTTAGCAACTGTTTCTTCGATAAAAGATTGTCCACCGAATCCAGGGTTCACAGTCATTACCAATACTTGATCACACATGGATAGTACATGTTGAATAGCGGCTACTGGCGTACCAGGGTTGATAACAATTTCCGCCTTTACATTTTCATTTAAAATCATTTGAATTGCGCGATGAATGTGGGGAGTAGCTTCGGCATGAACTCCAATTATATCGGCACCAGCTTCGGCAAACGCATGAATATAATTTTCTGGTTGAGTAATCATCAAATGAACATCCAGTGGCAACTTAGTTATCGGACGAATAGCTTTGACAACATTTGGTCCTAAAGTAATATTAGGAACAAATTGGCCATCCATTACATCTATATGGATGTAATCCGCGCCGTTTTTTTCTACAAGTTCAATGTCCCGTTGCAGATTCGCAAAATCCGCACTTAAAATTGATGGTGCTAGTTTAATCATATTCGTTTCCCTCACTTATTTTTCTTTTTATAAATTGGACGACGATTTTCAATCTCCTCTAAAAATTGAACATAGTTTTTATACCGGGTAAGTGCAACTGTTTGCTGTTCAACTGCTTCTTTTACAGCACAATTTGGCTCATTTAAATGCATACACTCACGAAAACGACATTGGTGTGCCAATGCTAAAAATTCTGGAAACTGTTTGGGCAATTGTCCACTATCGATTTCCAAAAAATCGATTGAGCTGAATCCAGGGGTATCAGCCACTAACCCATCATATAATGTCAATAATTCTACATGTCGCGTTGTATGTTTCCCTCGACCTAATGACTCAGAAATTTCGGCCGTTTCCAAATCTAGCTCTGGGACTATTCGGTTAAGCAATGTGGATTTTCCTGCGCCAGATTGTCCCATAAAAACTGTCAGTCGTTCCGGGAAAATTCTTTGTAACTCCAGAAGATCGCTATTATCTGCTTTTGAAACAATGACTTGGTAACCAATTTGTTGGTACAAAGCGGCAATTTTTTGAACCTCACTTTGATCACTCACTAAGTCTGTTTTACTCAAAAAGATAATTGGTTCAATCTCTTTATACTCCAGTGTAACTAAAAACCGATCTAATAGATTAAATGAGAAATTAGGCTGGATCAAACTTGTCACCACTACACCTTGATCCACATTGGCCACTGGTGGACGTATCAATTCATTTTTTCTCGGCAGTATCTCTAACAAGTATCCATCAGTTGGATTACTACTTTCAAAAATAACTTCATCCCCAACAAGCGGCGTGATTTTTCTGTTTCTGAAGTTTCCTCTTGCTCGAGTTTGAAAGATAGTATCTTCAGACTCTACATAATAGAATCCACTAAGAGCTTTGATTATTTGTCCTTTCAAAAATTCTCCTCCTCATTTCTTTTTATTGTAACATATTTATAACTCATGAATAAATTTCTCACCAATAAAAAAAGCCTGAAGAAGACTCTTCAGACAAAAAATCGGGAAGACAGGATTCGAACCTGCGACCCCTTGGTCCCAAACCAAGTGCTCTACCAAGCTGAGCTACTTCCCGATAATAGATATTAAAAAAATAAAAAGACTACGCGCCCAAGAGGAGTCGAACCCCTAACCTTTTGATCCGTAGTCAAACACTCTATCCAATTGAGCTATGGGCGCATATTAAGAAATGCCGAGGACCGGAATCGAACCGGTACGGTGATCACTCACCGCAGGATTTTAAGTCCTGTGCGTCTGCCAGTTCCGCCACCCCGGCTGATTGCGATGGCAAAAGCGGAAAACGGGGTTCGAACCCGCGACCCCCACCTTGGCAAGGTGGTGCTCTACCACTGAGCTATTTCCGCGTATTCCTGATGCCGGCTAAAGGACTTGAACCCTCGACCCTCTGATTACAAATCAGATGCTCTACCAACTGAGCTAAGCCGGCAATGAAGTGCGGGTGAAGGGACTTGAACCCCCACGCCCGAAGGCGCTAGATCCTAAATCTAGTGCGTCTGCCAATTCCGCCACACCCGCATAGGTTATTACTATGAGCCGTACAGGGCTCGAACCTGTGACCCTCTGATTAAAAGTCAGATGCTCTACCAACTGAGCTAACGGCTCATATGGGGGTTAACGGGTTCGAACCGCTGACCCTCTGCTTGTAAGGCAGATGCTCTCCCAGCTGAGCTAAACCCCCATAATTTAAAAAAAACGCGTGGCGACGTCCTACTCTCACAAAGGGAAACCCTTCACTACAATCGGCGCTAAGAAGCTTAACTTCTGTGTTCGG